>NZ_JBHWCL010000033.1:0-65590 GCF_042735125.1 Kitasatospora sp. NPDC059599
TGCCGGAGCCGGGACCGCGCCCGCGCCTGCCGGAGCCGGGACCGCGCCCGCGCCTGCCGGAGCCGGGACCGCGCCCGCCGGGCCGCCGCGGGCGCGCTTGCCCGGCGATCGGGTCGCGTGATCTGCTGGCGCCAGCATCGCGTGCCGGTGACGGACCGCGTCAGGCATGGAGGTGCGGAACCGAAGGGACCGCCACCCGTGGCCTCCCCCGTCAACGGCCGTACGGCCGCCCTCAGCCTTCAACTCTCCCGCGCGCACCAGGACCTGCGCCGCCGCCTCGCCGACATCCGTGCCAACCTCGGCCGGCCCCGCCCCGACGGCGACACCCTGCTCACCCACTGCCTGGCCTTCTGCACCGCCCTGACCAACCACCACCAGGGCGAGGACGACGGCCTCTTCGCCCGACTCCTGCGCGAACGGCCCGATCTGGCACCGACCGTCGCCAAACTCGTCGAGGACCACGGCTTCATCTCCGCCATCCTCACCCGGGTGCGCGAGCTCGCCGAACAGGCCGGTGCAACGGCCGGCCCGGCGCCCGGCGGAGCACCCGGTGCGGACCCGGCCGATCTGGAGGCCATCGGCCGCGAACTCGACGGACTGGCCGCCATCATGGACTCCCACTTCGGCTACGAGGAACGCGCCATCGGTGCTGCCCTCGACGCCGGAGTGCCCGACGACGGCTGGTCCGAACCCGTGCTGCGCTTCACCGCGCCGTAGCGCACGCCGACGCCGGGCCCGTTGCCCGTTGCCCGCTGCGCGTCGCCCGGCGCCCTGGGCCCGGCGCGGGAGAGCGCTTCGCCGGAAAGTGCGTCGCCGGAAAACCCGTCGCGCCCGGTGACCCGGCGTCCCTACACTCGCCACGCAGCCGCGCTCCGACGCGCGGCCCACCGTGCCGACGGACGAGACGAGAGAGGAGGCGAGCGGCCGTGCCGAAGCAGAGCGCCGCCGCCCCCTCTCCCGCCTCCCGGTACGAGGTGATCCTGGTGTCCCCGCCCTCCCGGTGCCCGCTGCGCGGCCGGCACCGGAGCCGTGCTGCCACCGTCTGAACCCTGAACCCGCACCGCCCCGCTGCTCCCGTACGGGCCCGGCGGGAACGAACCTGACGATCCGTCACCGAATGTCGGCGTCAGAACACGTTCAGCACACGTCAGCACCGGCCGAATCGCGCGCCCACCCGTAGGAAACCGCCTCGAAAGGCACCCGGGCCATGCGCACCGACACCACCACCACCGCCGCCGTCACCACCGCCACCGACGTGGCCGCCATCGCCGCCGTCCGCAACCTCGGCATCCTCGCCCACGTCGACGCCGGCAAGACCACCGTCACCGAACGGATCCTCTACCTCACCGGCACCACCCACAAGCGCGGCGAGGTCCACGACGGCACCACCGTCACCGACTTCGACCCCCAGGAACGCGACCGCGGCATCACCATCTTCGCCGCCGCCGTCACCTGCGCCTGGGCCGGACACCGCATCAACCTCATCGACACCCCCGGCCACGTCGACTTCGCCGACGAGGTCGAACGCTCGCTGCGCGTCCTGGACGGCGCCGTGGCGGTGTTCGACGCGGTCGCCGGCGTCGAACCGCAGAGCGAGTCCGTCTGGCGCCAGGCCGAACGCCACGGCGTGCCCCGCATCGCCTTCGTCAACAAGCTCGACCGCGCCGGCGCCGACCTGGACACCGCCGTCGCCTCCATCCGCGAACGCCTGCACCCGCACCCGCTGGCCGTCCAACTCCCCATCGGCACCGAGGAGTCGTTCACCGGCGTCATCGACCTGCTGCACCTGCGCGCCCACACCTGGCACGACGACGGCACCCCCGCCGCCGAGGCCCCGGTGCCCGCGCACCTCGCCGACCTGGCCGCGCAGCGCCGCCGCGCCCTCGAAGAGGCCGTCGCCGAACTGAACCCCCAAGCCCTGGAGGAGTTCTGTACCCACGGCACCGTCACCGCCGCCACCCTCGCCACCGCCCTGCGCGAACTCACCCGCACCGGCGAGGCCGTGGTCGTGCTGTGCGGCTCCGCCTACCGCAACCGCGGCATCGAACCCCTCCTGGACGCCGCCGTCGCCTACCTGCCCTCCCCGCTCGACGTCCCGCCCGTCCGCTCGGCCGACGGCGCGCAGCAGCGCACCGCCGACCCCGAACAGCCCCTGACCGCCCTGGCGTTCAAGGTCACCGCCGCCCCCACCGGGCGCCTCAGCTACCTGCGCCTGTACGCGGGCACCCTGCACAAGGGAGCGACCGTGCTCGACACCGCCACCGGCCGCCGCGAACGCGTCGCCCGCATCCTGCGCGTGACCGCCGACCGCCACACCGAGACCGACCACGCCCGGGCCGGCGACATCGTCGCCGTCATCGGCCCCAAGGCCGCCCGCGTCGGCGCCACCCTGTGCGACCCCGACCACCCCATCCTCCTGGAGGCCCCCGTGAGCGCCGACCCCGTCGTCACCGTCGCCGTCGAGGCCCGCCGCGCCACCGACACCGACAAGCTCGCCGCCGCCCTGGCCCGCCTGGCCGAGGAGGACCCCTCGCTGCGCCTGGCCACCGACCCCGAGACCGGGCAGCGCACCCTGTCGGGGCTGGGTGAACTGCACCTGGAGGTCGCGGTGGAGAAGGTGCGGCGCGACAGCGGCGTCGAGGCGGTCACCGGACGGCCGACGGTCGCGCTGCGCGAGGCCCTGGTCGAGGGCGTGGCCGGCTTCGTGTACCGGCACGCCAAACAGGACGGCGGCGCGGGCCAGTTCGCGCACCTCGTGCTGGACGTCCGGCCGCTGCCGGACGACAGCGGGGCGGACTTCGCGTTCGCGTCCACCGTCACCGGCGGGCGGGTGCCGCGCGAGTACGTGCAGGCCGTCGAGGCGGGCTGTCGGGACGCCCTCGCCGAGGGTCCGCTCGGCGGCCACCCGGTCACCGGCGTCGCCGTCACCCTCACCGACGGGGCCACCCACCCCAAGGACTCCTCCGAGCTCGCCTTCCGCACCGCTGCCCGCCTCGGGCTGCGCGAGGCACTGCGGGCCTCGCGGATGCGGCTGCTGGAGCCGGTCGCGGAGGTGACGGTCACGGTGCCCGAGGACGCGCTCGGCACCGTCCTCGGCGACCTCGCGGCCCGGCGCGGCCACGTCCGGGCCACCACGGCCGCACCCGGCGCCACCGCGCAGGTGAGCGCACTGGTGCCGCTGGCCGAACTGTTCGGCTACGCGAGCCGCCTGCGCGGCCGCACCCAGGGCCGCGGCACCTTCACCACCCGCCCGGCCGGCTACGCGCCCGCACCCGTGAACGCGGGCTGAGCCCGCCGCCCGGCCCTCCCCGTCCCCGCACGGGGAGGGCCGGGCACCGGCCCGTCCGGGCCCGTCCGGTTCAGCCGCCGCCGGGGTTCGTCCGGGCGGGCGCCTGCGCCGTCACGGCGCGAAGGCGTACCAGTGGCCCCGGACGAAGCCGCAGTCGTCGATGCCCCACCTGCCCGCGCTGCGGCACCCGGTCCTCGCACCGCTGGGGCGAGCGAAGGGGCCGCCGCTGTGGTCGACCGATCGACAGGGGCCGGCACCGCGGTCGCGGCCGGCACGGCCAGGGACAGCGCCCCGCTCGCGGCGCGTGCGGCGAACACCTTCCTCGTGACGACTTCCCGGGCCCGTGCGTCCGTGCACCGGGCGGAACAGGGGATGACGGTGCGGGGCCGGTCCGCCAGGTGCCAGGTGCCAGGTGCCAGGTGCCCGGTGCCCGGCCTCCGCCGTCCGCGCCGCAGCGGTGCCCCCGGTCCCGCGGCCAGGGATCATCCTCGCGGCCGGGCACACCGGCGGGCCACGACGTCGGCCCGACACCCACCCGACGGTTCCGCCGTCCCGCGCCCGCCGTCCCGCGCCCGCCGTCCCGCGCCCGCCGTCCCGCGCCCGCGGCGCCGTGCCGTGCCGTGCCCGCCGTGCCGTGCCCGCCGTGCCGTGCCCGCCGTGTCGTGTCCCGTCTGCGCCCCGGCGCGCCCGCTACAGCGCCCCGGCTTCGGCCGCCGCCCAGGCCGAGGGGAACAGCGGGTGCCAGCCCAGGTCGCGGCGGGCGGCGGCGGTCGACACCTGGCCCTCCCACGGGTCGAACGCCGCCGCCTCGGGCGAACCCCCCGGATGCGTGCGCCCGTTGAGCGCGTGCAGGTCCCAGGCCGTCAGCGGGGCGTCGTCACCGACGTTGTACGCCCGCCCCTCGATGCCGGGCGTCGACACCGCCCGCCACAGTGCCCGTGCCACGTCCGCGTGGTGCACCACCGCCAGGCGCTGGTGCGCGGGCCAGCCGGCCGCCCACCGCAGCGACTGCGCCAGATGCGGATCGCCCTCCCCGTACACGAACGCCAACCGCGCCACCACCAGCGGGAGTTCGTCGCCCAGTGCGCGCAGCCCCTCCTCCGCCCGGGCCTTGGACGCCGCGTACGCCCCCCAGGCCGGGTCCGGCGCCAGGCGGTCGTCCTCCACGGCGGGGCGGCCCAGTCCCCGCCCGTACACCAGGTTCGTACTGGTCTGGACGAACCGGGCCACCCCCGCCTTCGCCGCCTCCCGGCCCAGTGCCACCGCCGCGTCCCGGTTGACCTCCCACGCGGCCTCGTCCGACACCCCGCGCGGCGCCGCCGCCACGTTCAGCACCGCGTCGGCCCCCGTCAGCGCCCGCTCCCGGTCCGCCTCCTCGCGCAGGTCGCCGACCACCACCTGCGCGCCGAGCCCCGCCAGGGCCCGGGCCTTCGCCTCGTCGCGCACCAGCACCCGCACCGAGGAGCCCTGAGCCCCGGCCCACCGCAGCAGCCGCGGCACCAGCCGGCTGCCCACCGCACCGGTTGCGCCCGTCACCAGAATCGTCGCCATCGCCCGTCTCCTCCAGGAAAGTTTCCGTCCTCCGACACCCATCACCCTGCCCGGGCCCCGAGCGCCGCGGCAGAGACCTCCCGAACCAGGGACCGCCGGTCCCTGGCTGGGGCCGGGCCGGCCGGACCGCCCCCGCGGAGCGGTCCTCACGCGGCGGGGTCCTCACACGGCGGGGTCCTCACGCGGCGGGGTCGCTCCCGGAGCGTGCGGCATCCCCCTCCGCCGGGTCCTTGACGGCCGGTCAGCCGGCCGCTGCCGCCTCCTCGACGATCCGCAGCGCCCCTGCGCCGCTCAGCTCGGCGCCGTCGGGACTCCGCCCGAAGGCGGCCGCCAGGACCGCGGGCACGTCCGCCCCGGCGACCGCGGCGCGCACCTGCGCGAGGACGGCGGGGAAGCCGCCGTCGTCGACGGCGCCCGCGTACTCCCGGCGCAGGCCGTGCACGACCTCCACCAGCCCGGGCCGCAGCCGCATCCAGGCGCGGCAGGTGCGGATCTCCTCCTCGACCAGCGCCACGAACCAGCGCAGCACCTCGAACGGGACGTCCGGGCACGGCTCCTGGGCGTCCCAACGCACCACCGGCTCCCGGGCCGGGTCCTCGTCGGGGACCAGCGCCGTCGCGATCGTGCGCTGCTCGCGGACGAACTCCAGCTCCAGGTGCCAGGAGTCGTCGGCCACGGAGTACATCGCGGTGACCGCGTAGTCGCGGCCCGGGTGGGTGGCCACCGCCCTCAGCCCCTCCCGCCGGCGCACGGCACGCCGCCCGCCGCGGCGAGGTCCTGGCCCTCGGACAGGTGCGCCTCGACCGCGCCCAGGTGCCGGTCACGGGCGACGACCAGCTCGTCCACGAGGGCGAGCAGACGGACGCTCCCGCCGGGGAACCCGAGCGCCAGACCGGCCGGGAAGCCGACCCGGCCGTCGTCGTAGCCGATCTCCCGCACCGAGCGGACCACCTGCCCGACGAACCCCGTCACCGGGACGCCGGGCGGATCGTCGGCCACCCGGACACTGCCGTACGGCGCCATCGAGTACGGCGCGCACGGCTGCTCGGCCCGCAACGACAGGCCGGTCGACGGCGTGTGGAACAGCACCGGGCCCAAGCCCTCCAGGTGGAGCCAGAGGTGCAGCAACGACGGCTCGTCGTCGCCGTCGTGGTGCCACGCCGCGGTCACCCCGACCAGCCGCCTGCCGACCAGGCCGGCGCCGGACAGCTCCTCGATGTCGATCACCCGCCGATGCTCGCACGGCCCTCACCGGCGGGGCACCCGAATTCCCGCGCAGCCGGGGACCGCCGGTCCCTGGCTGCGCCCACCCCCCGGGGGGCATGCTGGGGGCATGATCGACCGACCGGCACTGGCCGACTTCCTCACCCGGACCCGGGCCCGCCTCACCCCCGCCGATCTCGGCCTGCCGCCCGGGGTGCGCCGTCGCACCCCCGGACTGCGGCGCGAGGAGGTGGCGCACGTGGCGGGACTGTCGGTCGACTACTACGCCCGCCTCGAACAGCGGCGCGGGCCGCAGCCCTCACCGCAGTTGCTCGCCGCGTTGGCACGGGCCCTGCGGCTCAGCGAGGACGAACGCGACCACCTGTTCCGCCTCGCCGGACACGAACCGCCGCGCCGCCACGGCCCGCTCGGGCACGTCCGGCCCGGACTGCTGCTCATCCTGGACCGGCTGCACGACACACCCGCCCAGGTGGTCACCGACGTCGGCGACGTCCTCGCGCAGAACCCGATGGCCGCCGCCGTCTTCGGGGACACCGCCGCCCTGCCGCCCGAGCGCCGCAACCTGCTGCTGCGCTGGTTCACCGAACCCGGCGCCCGCGCGCTCTTCCCGCCCGAGGACCACGACGACCTCGCCCGCGCCCACGTCGCCGCCCTGCGCGCCGCCCGCACCGCCCGCCCCGGGGACCGGCGCGCCACCGAACTGCTGGAACAACTCCTCGCCACCGGAACGGAGTTCACCTCCCACTGGGAGCGCCACGAGGTCGCCCGGCGGCGCAGCGGCCACAAGCGCGTGCTGCACCCGACGGTCGGGCCGCTGGAGCTGGAGTGCGAGGTGCTGGCCGCCGGCGGCGAGGACCAGCTGTTGCTCGTGCACACCGCCGCGCCCGGCAGCGACTCCGCCTCCCGCCTGGACCTGCTGCGCGTCGTCGGCGCTCCGGCCCCCGCCTGAGGCCCCGGCCCCCGCCTGAGGCTCCGGCCCCCGCGTGGCGCCCCGGCCCCCGCCTGAGGCCCCGGCCCCACTGCTCCGTGCCGGGAGCCGCTGCCCGTAGGCTGGGGCCGGCCGTCGGCGGTACAGACCGTCACCAGCAGGGCGGAACACGACACAGGCGGGCAGGCAGGGCAATGCAGTTCGACGACCAGGGCGACCTCGACACCTCGCAGGTGGACGACCGGCGCGGCATCCCCGGCGGGAAGGTCGCCATCGGCGGCGGGGCCGTGGGCCTGATCGCGGTCCTGTTCGCGATCGTCCTCGGCGTCGACCCCAAGATGCTGGGCCTGTCCTCCGGCAGCGGCTCCACCTCCTCCAACGGCGCGCGCACCGCCGGCGAGGCACAGCAGGCCTGCAAGACCGGCGCCGACGCCAACAAGCGCCAGGACTGCCGGATCGTGGCCGTCACCAACAGCCTCCAGGACTTCTGGCGCACCGAACTGCCGCGCCGCACCAACATCCCGTACAAGAGCGCCGAGACGGTGCTGTTCACCAACCAGGTCTCCACCGCCTGCGGGTCGGCGACCTCGGCGGTCGGCCCGTTCTACTGCCCCGGCGACAAGAAGGCCTACGTCGACCTCGGCTTCTTCAACGAACTCTCCAGCCGCTTCGGCGCCAAGGGCGGCCCGTTCGCCGAGTCCTACGTCGTCGCCCACGAGTACGGCCACCACATCCAGACCCTCACCGGCACCATGCAGAAGGTCGGCAACGACCGCTCGGGCGCCAACAGCGCCTCGGTGCGCCTGGAACTGCAGGCCGACTGCTACGCCGGGGTGTGGGCGCACCACGCCACCACGACCCCGCAGCCCTCCACCGGGCGGCCCCTGATCGCCTCCCTCACCGACCAGGACATCGCCCAGGGCCTGGACGCGGCCGCGGCCGTCGGCGACGACCGCATCCAGCAGCAGGCCACCGGGCGGATCAACCCGGAAGCCTGGACGCACGGCTCCTCCGAGCAGCGCAAGGCCTGGTTCACCACCGGCTACCGCAGCGGCGACCTCGCCCAGTGCGACACCTTCTCGGCCGCGAAGCTCTAGGACCCTTCGTCAGGGGCGGCCGCGGGCACGGGCGGGGGCCGGCTCCACGCTCAGGCCCTTGCGGGTGCGCTGGAGCAGCTGGACCAGCAGCCCCTCCGCCGGGCGCCGTTCGGCCAGCAGCCGGTTGCAGTGCAGGTGGACGTAGCTGCCGAGCAGCCGCTCGCGGTCGGTGGACAGGTCCCCGGCGGCCTCCAGCGCGGACAGCCGCTCGACGGCCCCGGCCAGCGCGTCGCGCCGCTGCGCCAGGATCTCCTGCACCGCGCCGCCCAGCAGGTCCGGCCCCTGCGGGCTGCCGAGCAGGGCGCGCAGGCGCCGCTGGCGCACCCGGTAGTCCTCGCCGGCCTGGCGGCGGGCGGAGCCGTAGAGCTGCCGGGCCTGGTCGGTGTACCAGTGCAGGCGCTCCCCGGCGTCGAGGCCGAGCCCGGCGAGCAGGTCGTCGGTGCTCACGGCGGCCAGCTCGGTCAGGTCGCCGTCGACGGGGGAGGCGGGCGAGGCGGGGGATGCGGGGGAGTCCGCTCCGGTCTCGGCGAGCAGCCGCATCACCGCCCGGCTGTCGGCACAGAAGACCTCCTCGCTGACGTCGGTCCCCTGCGAGCCGCCGTAGCGTTCGAGTTCGCGCTCGTAGGTGTCGATGACCAGCCGGGAGAGCAGGCCCTGGTCGGTGAGTTCGGCGGCGAGGCGGGCGACCTCCGGGAGCAGGTGCCGGGTCAGGGCCTCCTGATCGCCCTTGAAGCGCAGGCGCAGGTGCGGGTCGGGGTCCGTGTACCGGATGAAGAACCACTGGTGCGCGAGCCCGGAGACCTCGGCCATCTCGCACAGCCGCCGCAGGGGCCCGGCCAGCAGGGCGTTCTCCTGGTCGCGGTCGCCGTAGAACTTGGCGAACAGCCAGTCGCTGCCCGGCAGGCGCACCCGGTCCCGGACGGGTACGGGCGCGGCGGGCTCCGCCCGCGCCACCGCGGGCTCCGGCTGCGGTACGGCCTGCGTGGCCGGCTGCGGGCGCAGGACGAGCGGGGCGACGAGCTCGCTCATGAACACGCCGTCCGTGCCGGGCACCCACGCGTCGGCGGTGTCGGGCAGCGCCTCCTGGAGTAGCAGCCCGGCGCGGCTGCTGCGGGCCTCGGCACGCAGCTGCTCGACCTGGCCGGGGTCGTCGAGGTCGAGCAGCAGCCGGTTGTCGGCCATGGTCAGGTACAGACGCGCCGGGACGGACCACTCGGTGCGCCAGGCGGCCACGTGGGCGGCGAAGGACCCGGCGTCGCCCGCCCGCCCCCCGCCGTCGGCGTCGGCGCCCTCGGCGGCGGGTCGCAGCAGCCACCGGGCGGGGGCGAGCACGATCCGGCCGCACTGCACCCTGGGCAGGAACGGGAAGCCGGCCGCCGGACCCCAGTCGAAGGGCGCGAACTCGGGCGAGCCGTCACGGGCCACCTCGTCCAGGAACCGGCAGACCGCGGGCGCCTGGTGGGTGTTGAGCATGTGCCGCGCGGTCGGACGCAGCTCGGCGTCCAGGCGCCGCGACCGCAGCCGGTAGCGGTCGCGGCGGATGCCGACCACGATGTCGTCCAGCGGCACGACCCGCTCGGCGGGCACCCCGGCGGGCACGTCGAGGACGATCTCGTACCCGGCCACGGCGGGGCGCACGACGACGTTCGCCATCCGGTGGTTCGCGGGCAGGTAGACGACCTCGGCGGGCAGCGCGCCGCCGGGGCGGGCCCGGTCCTCGGCCTCGCCCAGGGCGCGCAGCGCCGCCGGGCCCTGCGGCGCGAGGAGGTCGGCGAACCGCCCCAGCGAGCGACCCGCGCTGCTGGCGCCCAGGTTGGGGCCGACGACCAGCAGGAAGTCCCCGTGGTCCACGGCCTGGCGGGAGGCGGCGGCGACGAAGGCGGACAGCTCCAGCGACAGCGGCGCGGGTACGGGGGCGGCCGCGGGATCGAGGGTCTGGAGGTCGGCGAGCAGGGAGTCGGTCAGCTCGACCACGCGCCGCTCGTCCCGCAGGGCCCCCAGGGCCAGGTCGGTGAGCGCGTTCGCACGCCGGGCGGCCACGTCGGGCGCCAGCGCGGAACGGGCGCCGTGCGCGTGCGAGAGCGGGCCGATCCCGGTGTGCTCGTCCAGCAGCTCCAGCAGCGGCACCTCCCGGTCGTAGCCGTAGTGCTGGGCGAACGCGACGCGGTGGGCCGCCAGTTCGACACTGCCCAGCGGCTGCGGTGACAGGCGCAGGAGCAGCTCGGCCGCCCGGGCGCAGTCCTCGCCGACGCGGGCGGCGAGCCGGTCACCGCCCAACGGCCGCGCCATGTCGGTCTGGAACGCCGACCCGCCCGCCGGGTGCACGGACTCGGCACGCCTGGCGATGGCGCGGGCCCGCTTCGGCGCCTCCTCCGCCGCAGCGCCGTCGAGGTCGGCCATCTCGGCGAGCAGGCCGCCGAGCAGAGCGGCGGTGGCGGCGCAGGCGGGGCGCTCGGCGAGACGGCCCCGCAGCTCCTCGGCCGGGTCGGCGGTGGTGAGCGCGGCCCGCAGGTCGGTGACCAGCAGACGCTGGCGCCACAGCTCGGTGAGCAGCCGCTCCACCTGCTCGGCGCTGCCGCCCGTGCGCTCCAGCAGGCGCCGGCGCAGCACCCCGTACGGCAGGGGTGGGCGGGCGGCGCGCAGCGCCTCGCGGACGGCGGCGGTCAGGCGCACCGAGCCGCCGCTCCCGGCACCCGTGCCGTCGGCCGGGGCGATCCGTCCGTGGCGCTCCACGGCGAGGGCGCCGGCCGTCCAGCGGCTGTCGGCGCGGGCGGCGGGGTCCTGCTCCAGGGCGAGGCACAGCTCGGTCAGCCAGCCCATGTCGGGACGGGTGCGGATGCGGTCGGCGTCGTTGCGCACGGACAGCGTGGTGCGCTCGCCCCAGCCCGCGAGGGACACGGCGGCGAACGCCCCGTACGGGGTGGGCCGGGTGCTCATCCGGATCAGGTAGCGGGCCAGTTTCAGCTCGGCCCGCGCGGCGTCGCGCGCGCTCGCCCCGGGGCGCTGCAGGGCGTCGAGCAGGTCGGGGCTGGCGACGGCCAGGGCCCGGAGCACGCGCGGGTCGGCGAGGGCGGCGCGCGGGTCGCCCGGGGCGGCGGCGCCCGGCCCGCGGGCCGGCAGCACGGGGGTGCGGACGATCAGCCACGGCGCCGGTTCGTAGAGCGGGCCGCGGCCGCGGCGCCGCGGCGCGGCCGTGTTGCCGGCGGGGGCCTGGGCGGGGTCCGGGGCGGGCGTGTTGCCGGCGGGGGCCTGGGCGGGCGTCATGACAGCGCCACCGCGCGGTCCCACACCGGCTCCCGGTCCGTCGCCGCCGCCAGCAGGACGAGGGCGACCCCGGCCGCCCCGTCGAGGAACCCGGGCTGGTCGACACGGTTGCCCGCAGGCTCCAGCGTCGCGATCCCCATCGGCCGCGCCGGGTCGACGTGCGCCAGGATCTGCTCGGTGAGACCGGCGGCGGCCTCCGTGAACACGGGCAGCCCGGTGTCGTCGGCGAAGCGCAGCGTCACCTGGAGGAGACCTGCCACGCCGTGGCAGAACGTCGGGGAGTCGATGTGGCGCTCGGACACGGGCCGGCGGTAGACCGCCTCCATCGCCCGCACCGCCGTGCCGCACAGCCCGTCGTCGCCGAGCGCGCTGCCCGCCAGCCACAGCGCCCTGGCGATCCCCGGGCTGCCGTAGCACCACGCACTGCGGGTGGCGAAGCCCGCCCGGCCCTCGCGCAGCCCCGGGCCGCCGTCGACCAGCGGGACGACGGCCGGCCAGTTCGGCCCGGCCGCATCGTCCGCCCGGTGCGCCAGCAGCCACCCGGCCAGCCCGCGCACGGCCGCCTCCAGACCCTCGACCTCGACCCCGCTGCGCGCGGCCAGCGCCAGCAGCGCCAGCGGGCCCGGGATGCCGTGCGCCAGACCGCAGTTGAGGTTGCCGAGCGGATAGGCGCGGGCCTGCTCCTCGTCGTGCAGCAGCGCCGCCGGGGTGTACCAGGCGGGCGGGCCCCCGTCGGGGCGGGCCAGGCCGACCAGGGCGCGCAGCACCTGCGCCAGCGCCGGGTGCGCCGGGCGGTCCGGCCCGGCGGGCAGCAGGTGGGTGGCGATGCCGCTCAGTCCCGAGATGAGGTCGAACGTCGACACCGGCACGCCGCTGCGCCCGCGTAGTTCCGCCGCCCCGGACAGGCTCGCCGCCGCGATCGGGGCGTCGAGCACCTGGCGCAGGCGCCGGTAGCCGCGGCCCTCACCCAGCACCGCCGCGCAGAACGCGAGGCCGCTCAGCCCGCCGAACAGGCTCGGCCCGGCGCCGCCGCGCCGCTCCAGCGCGGTCACCGCGCTCGCGAGGTGCGCGTGCCCGGCGCGGTCCCAGCCCTCGGCGGGAAAGCAGCGGTGCAGCTGGGCGCAGAGGAGCGCCTGGCCGGTGTCCCCCTGTGCCAGCGACACCGGGTCCCAGTGCACCGAGCCGGGGAACGAGGTCTGCCGGGCGGCGAGTTCGATCGCGGCCCGTACCCGTGGCGGGCTGGTGGCCCGGTCGGCGATCAGCCGGGCGGCTTCGAGCGCGCGCTCCCCCGCCGCCGGCCCCAGCCGCGGCGCCCAGCCGCCGTTTCCTGTTGCTGCCGTCGCCGTTGCTGCCGGCGTCGTGCGGGGTGTCGTCATCGGTTGCATACGCCGGTCCTGCACACGCTGTGTCCACACACGCTGTGTCCACGGTGGGTGAAGCGGTCGTCGTCGAGCAGGCCGCTGAGCGTCGGCGTCCCGGGCGACCGTCCGGACGGGTCGGACGGGTTCCTCGCCACGACGTCGTCCTGTGGGCGGTCGCCGGTACCGCGGGGCCCACCGGATCCGGAGTTCCTGTCCGCCATGTCAACCTCCGGGGTGCTGCTGGAGCGGTTCCTGCTCCGTCTCCACGGTGCGCCGGATTCTCAGGCTGTGCATTGCGGGTTCGGTCCGCAGGTGAGCACGTCCGGGTTGCAGGTGGAGCGGGTCTGGCACACGGCGCAGGTGGCGCAGGTGGCACAGGTGTGGCAGGTGACGCAGGTGTGGCAGGTGGCGCCCTGGCAGGTGGCGTCGTGGCAGGTGGCGCCCTGGCAGGTGGCGCCTTGGCAGGTGGCGCCGTGGCAGGTGGCGCCGTGGCAGGTGTTGCAGGTGGAGTCGTCACAGGTGCTGCAGGTGTCACCGGGGCAGGTCTGGCACGTGTGGGCGAACTCGGTGAGGCAGGGAGCGCCCGTTTGGATCCGGGGCGCTTCGCCGGGGACCTCGGTGAGCGTGGGGAAGGTGCCGCACGCCGGGCCGGTGCAGCGCAGGGTGTCGACGGTGCCGCACGCCGGGCCCGCGGTGCAACGGAAGGTGTCGACGTTGCCGCACTCCACGCCGACGGTGCAGCGGAAGGTGGCGACGGTGCCGCACACCGGGCCCGCGGTGCAGCGGCACGTGGCGTCGAAGGTCACGCACGCCGGGTTCGCGGTGCAGCGGCACGTGGCGTCGAAGGTCACGCACCCCGCGTCCGTGCACTGGCAGGTGTGCGGCCTGCAGCCGGTGTTGAATTCCGTCGGACAGCCGAATTCGGTGCGACAGCCGTCGAAGGTCGGCCCCGGCAGGGTGGCCGGTCCCTGGGGCGCACCCGGTCGGCGCGGCCCCAGTCGCAGGTCGAGGTCGAACTCGTCGACGGGGGTGGCCTGGGCGACCTGGGTGAAGTGGACGGTGGCGTCGCGACGCAGGGTGACTTTCGTCGCGTCGAGTCCGACGAAGGGCGGCCGGTCGCTGTCGACGGTTTCCGCCGACAGGACGTCGGCGGAGGCGAACTCGGCGTAGTAGTCGAGCTGCTTGTTGAAGTACAGGCGTCGGAACCCGGTGCGGTCGCTGTCGCCGAGCAGGCCGCTGAGCGTGAGCGTCCTGGGCGGTCGTTCGGACGGGTCGGACAGGTTCCTCGCCACGAAGTCGTCCTGTGGGCGGTCGCCGATACCGCTGGGCCCACCGGATCCGGAGTTCTTGTCGGCCATGTCAACCTCGGGTGCTACTGGAGCGGTTCCTGCTCCGTCTCCACGCTGTCAGAACCTGCACTGCGGGTTCGGCCCGCAGGTGAACACGTGCGGGTTGCAGGTGTCGCAGGTGATGCAGGTGGCGCCGTGGCAGGTGTCGCAGGTGGCCCGGTCGCAGGTGACGCAGGTCTGCCCGCGGCAGGTGACGCACGTGGCCTCGCGGCAGGTGGCGCAGGTGATGCAGGTGACGCACGTGGCGGCCCGGTCGCAGGTACGGCAGGTGGCCCCGCCGCACGTGACGCAGGTGTTCTCGCCGCAGGTGGCGCAGGTCTGCTGGAAGCAGGTGTTCTCGCAGGTGGCGCCGACACAGGTCTCGCACGTGCCGTTCTCGGTGACGTGGCACGTGCGAGGCTTGCAGACGGTGATCGCCGTCGGACAGTCGACGTCGGTGGCGCAGGCGAATTCGGTGACACAGTCGCCGAACGTCGGCCCGGGGCACTCGGCCTCCCAGGTCTGCGGCTCGGCGGGCTGCTTCGTGGGCACCGTCCCGGCCCGGCGCGGCCCGAGTCGCAGGTCGAGGTCGAACTCGTCGACGGGGGTGGCCTGGGCGACCCGGGTGAAGTGGACGGTGGCGTCGCGACGCAGGGTGACTTTCGTCGCGTCGAGTCCGACGAAGGGCGGCCGGTCGCTGTCGACGGTTTCCGCCGACAGGACGTCGGCGGAGGCGAACTCGGCGTAGTAGTCGAGCTGCTTGTTGAAGTACAGGCGTCGGAACCCGGTGCGGTCGCTGTCGCCGAGCAGGCCGCTGAGCGTGAGCGTCCTGGGCGGTCGTTCGGACGGGTCGGACAGGTTCCTCGCCACGAAGTCGTCCTGTGGGCGGTCGCCGATACCGCTGGGCCCACCGGATCCGGAGTTCTTGTCGGCCATGTCAACCTCGGGTGCTACTGGAGCGGTTCCTGTCCCGTCTCCACGCTGTCAGACCCTGCACTGCGGGTTCGGCCCGCAGGTGAACACGTGCGGGTTGCAGGTGTCGCAGGTACGGCAGGTGGCGCCGTGGCAGGTGTCGCAGGTGGCCTGGTCGCAGGTGCGGCAGGTGGCGCCCGCGCAGGTGGCGCAGGTGGCTCCGTCGCAGGTGCGGCAGGTGGCGCCCGCGCAGGTGGCGCAGGTGGCGCAGGTGGCCTCGCCGCAGGTGAGGCAGGTGGTCTGGGTAGCGCACTCCGCGTTCGCGGTGAACTGACGCATCTCGGGGCCGACGGTGGCGCACGCCGCGGTGGCGCACGCCGCGTCCGCGGTGCACCGGCAGGTGCTGTCGAAGGTGACGCACGCCGTGTCCGCGGTGCACTGGCAGGTGTGCGGCCTGCAGCCGGTGTTGAACTCCGTCGGACAGCCGAAGTCGGTGGCGCAGACGAATTCGGTGCGACAGCCGCGCAACGTCGGCCCCGGGAAGGTCTCCGGTCCGCGGGGAACCATCCCCGTCGGTCGCGGCTGCCCCAGCCGGAGGTCGAGGTCGAACTCGTCGACGGGGGTGGCCTGGGCGACCTGGGTGAAGTGGACGGTGGCGTCGCGACGCAGGGTCACCTTGGTGGCGTCGAGTCCGACGAAGGGCGGCTGGTCGCTGCCGACGTCCTCCGCCGACAGGACGTCGGCGGAGGCGAACTCGGCGTAGTAGTCGAGCTGCTTGTTGAAGTACAGGCGTCGGAATCCGGTGCGGTCGCTGTCGCCGAGCAGGCCACTGAGTGTGAGCGTTCTGGGCGGGCGGTCGGAGGGGTCGGACAGGTTCCTCGTCACGAAGTCGTCCTGTGGGCGGTCGCCGATGCCGCCGGTCCCACCGGGTTCGGAGTTCTTGCCGGTCATTTCGGCCTCGGATGCTACTGGTGAGGTTCCTGCTCCGCTTCCACAGCGTGCCGGATGTCGTCAGACCTTGCATTGCGGGTTCGGTCCGCAGGTGAACACGTTCGGGTCGCAGGTGTCGAAGCAGGTGCGGCTGGTGACGACCGCGCAGGTGGCGCAGGTGGCGCAGGTGGCCCCGGCACGGGTGACGCACGCGTCCGCGGTGCACCCGCACGTGTCGAAGATGGTGGCGCACGCCGCGTTCGCGGTGCACCGGCCCGTGACGCCGATACGGGCGCACGCCGCGTCCGCGGTGCACTGGCAGGTGACCTCGATGGTGGGGCACGCTGCGGTGGCGCACCTCGCGTCCGCGGTGCACCGGCACGTGCTGTCGAAGGTGACGCACGCCGTGTCCGCGGTGCACTGGCATGTGTGCCTGCAGCCGGTGTTGAACTCCGTCGGACAGTCGAAGTCGGTGATGCAGCCGAGGTCGGTGCGGCAGCCGTCCAAGGTCGGTCCCGGCAAGGTCTCCGGCCCGGGCAGGGTCGTCGGTACCGTCCCCGTGCGGCGCGGTTGCCCGAGTCGCAGGTCGAGGTCGAACTCGTCGACGGGGGTGGCGGATGCCACCTGGGTGAAGTGGACGGTGGCGTCGCGACGCAGGGTCACCTTGGTGGCGTCGAGGCCGACGAAGGGTGGCTGGTCGCTGCCGACGTCCTCCGCCGACAGGACGTCGGCGGAGGCGAACTCGGCGTAGTAGTCGAGCTGTTTGTTGAAGTACAGGCGCCGGAAGCCGGTGCGGTCGCTGTCGCCGAGCAGGCCACTGAGTGTGAGCGTCCTGGGGGGCCGTTCGGTCGGGTCGGACAGGTTCCTCGCCACGAAGTCGTCCTGTGGGCGGTCGCCGATACCGCTGGGCCCACCGGGTTCGGAGTTCTTGCCGGCCATGTCAACCTCGGGTGCTCCTGGAGCGGTTCCTGTCCGCTTTCGCGTCGGCGACGGTTGCGCAGGGTACGCGTTCCCCGGGGTGTGCCGTCCCCGGCCCGCCGGAGGGCGTGCCGGACGGCGGCGTCACCGGCCGGAGGCCGCGACCGCGCCGCACCGTCGACCTGTCAGTGCTCCTGCGGCATGCCGGAACTCACGAGGACACAGGCCACGGGACGGGGAACCGCGTGCCGGTTGCGTTAACTCTGCGTCACTCTCTGTCCTGTTTCTCCTCCCATTGTGGGCCAAACCGCTCGTACCCGCACGGTCCGAGGCGGGGGCCGCCGGCCGCCCCCGCCCGCTGCCCGCCGTCAGGCCCGGCCGCCGCCGTCGTCGTCAGGCCGGTCCGCCGCCCGTCCAGTCCCAGGCGGCGACGGCGTCGCGCAGCAGGCGGGCGGCGGTGGGCAGGCGCCCGCCCGCGCCCCAGGAGAGGGTGAGGGCGCGCCGGCAGTCGGGGCTGTCGACGGCGACCCAGGTCAGCGGCAGGCGGGTGGCGGTGCGCCGGGCGATGGCAGGCACCAGGCCGATGCCCAGGCCCGCGCTGATGAGTTCGGCGATGGTGCCCGCCTCGTCGCCCTCGCAGACGATCCGCGGCACCAGGCCGCGCCCGGCGAACAGCCGCTCCAGCAGACGCCGTTGCCAGTGCCCGGGCCGGGCGGCGATGAACGGCTGGTCGGCGAGGTCGTCGATGCCGACCGCTGCGCGGGCGGCCAGCGGGTGCCCGAGGGCGACGGCCAGTCCGACCTCCTCGTCCAGCAGCAGGACGGATTCCAGGCCCTCGGCGGCGATCGGCTGGGAGGCCACGGCGAGGTCGATCTCCCGGGCCCGCAGCCGGCGGCCCATCTCCTCGGCGGACAGCTGGTGCAGCTCGATCTCCACCTCGGGGTGGGCCCGCTTGAACGCGGCCAGCGGCCCGCTGAAGGCCAGGAAGGTCTCCGACGCCAGCCGCACCGTGCCCAGGCCCCGCCCCGCGGCCTCGGCCACCGCCCGCCGTCCGGCCTCCAGTTCGCCGAGCGAGCGCTCGACGTGGCCGCGGAACACCCGCCCGGCCTCGTTGAGGCGCAGCCGCCCGCCCCGGTCGAACAGCGGCGCGCCGAGCTCCGCCTCCAGCCGGGCGATGCTGCGGCTCAACGACGGCTGGGCGACGCGCAGTTCCTCGGCGGCGCGGCTCAGGTGCTCCAGCCGCGCCACCGCCAGGAACTGGGTGAGCGTGTTCAGGTCCACCGGTCGCCCCCAGCTGCCATGTCCTCTGCGGCATAACGCCATAGCACTATTGATCTTAGACACGATAACCGGCGGGTCATAGCGTCATGGGCAGGCCGCGCACCGGGAACAGCGCGGCCCGAGCAGAGCGAGGAAGGACGCGCGCCATGGCCATCGCAGCCGACAGGTCCCGTCCGGGCACACCGGCCCGGTCCGCCACGGGGGAGCGGACCGGGCCCGCCGGCTGGACACTGCGGGCCCTGGTCACCGCCCACACCGTCGCCGTCTCCGGCCAGCCCGTGTTCGCCGGGGTCTACCTCAGCGGCGACTTCGACGGCCTGGGCTGGCACGCCGCCGGCGCCGACGCCGTCACCTCGCTCGGCTACCTCCAGCTGATCGCGGCCGTCGTGGTCCGGGTACGGCTGCGCCGCTCCTGGCCGCTGCTCGCCACGCTGGCCGTGGTCGCGGCCGAGACCGTGCAGTACGTCGCCGGGCTGCGCGGCGCGCTGTGGCTGCACCTGCCGCTGGGGGTGGCCACCGTCACCGGGATCGTCGTCCTCGCCGTCGCCCTCTGGCGCACCCCACTGCCGCCGCGCACCCCGCTGCCGC
Source organism: Kitasatospora sp. NPDC059599 (assembly GCF_042735125.1). Taxonomy (NCBI): domain Bacteria; kingdom Bacillati; phylum Actinomycetota; class Actinomycetes; order Kitasatosporales; family Streptomycetaceae; genus Kitasatospora; species Kitasatospora sp. NPDC059599. The sequence goes on from NZ_JBHWCL010000033.1 coordinate 18,672, forward strand.
CGCGCACCCCGAAACGCCGGACCGGACCGGAGCAGGCGCAGCAGACCGGGCCGGAGCCGGAGGCCGACCATGCCTGAGGACTTCGAGACCCGCACCGCCGCCCCCGGCCCCTCCGACCCCCGCCCGCTCGGCCTGACCCGACGTCAGATCCTCGGCATCGGAGGCGCCTTCGGCCTGCTCACCACCGCCGGACTGGCCTCCGCCGCCGCCCTCGCCCGCCGTCCCGCCGCCACCGGCGCCGAACTGCGCAGCACCGCCGCGCTGCCGCCCCCGTTCCGGACCCCGCTGCCCCTGCCCGCCGTGCTCAGGCCCGTCGCCACCGACGGCGCCGCCGACCGCTACGAGATCACCCAGCGCGAGGCGAGCGCCGAGATCCTGCCTGGCCTGCGCACCCGCCTGTGGACGTACGGCGGCACCTTCCCCGGCCCCACGATCGAGTCCCGCCGCGGCCGCCCCGTCACCGTGACGCACCGCAACGAACTGCCGGTGCCCACCGTCGTCCACCTGCACGGCGGACGCACCCCGGCCGCCTCCGACGGCTACCCCACCGACCTCGTGCTGCCCGCCGCCTGGCCCGACCCCGCCGCCGGACCGGATGCGCACGCCATGGCGGGCATGCCCGGCATGGCCCGGGACGCCCAGGGCATGGCCGACCCGCGCGCCGTCACCAGCCGCCTCACCCGCGACTACACCTTCCCCAACGACCAGCGCCCCGCCCTGCTCTGGTACCACGACCACCGCATGGACTTCACCGCCCCCGCGATCTGGCGCGGCCTCGCCGGCCTGCACATCGTGCGCGACGACACCGAGGACTCCCTCGGCCTGCCCGCCGGCCCCCGCGAACTGCCCCTGATGATCACCGACCGCGCCTTCACCGCCGACGGCAGCCTCCACTACCCGTCCCTCGACCCCACCCTGCGCGAACGCCCCGGCGTGCGCGAGCCCTACCTCGCCGGCGTCCTCGGCGACGTCATCCTCGTCAACGGCGCCCCCTGGCCCGTCCACGAGACCGACGCCGCCCGCCACCGGCTGCGCCTGCTCAACGCCTCCAACGCCCGCCACTACGCACTGGAGGCGGTCACCGACGACGGACGCCGCCTCGACCTCGTCCAGATCGGCTCCGACCAGGGCCTGCTCGCCGCCCCCGTCACCCACCGCACCCTGCCGATGGCCCCCGCCGAACGCCACGACGTCGTCATCGACTTCGCCCCCGTCCCGACCGGCGGCCTGGTCCGCATCGTCAACCGCCTCGGCACCGGGCGCACCCGCGACGTGATGGCCTTCCGTGTCGCCCGCCCCGCCGCCGACGACAGCCGGATCCCGCCCGTCCTCGCCACCGACCTGCCCGACTGGCGCCGCCAGGACGCCGTCCGCGTCCGCGACTTCTCCTTCCGCGCCGGACGCATGAACGGCGGCCACGGCTGGCTCATCGGCGGCAAACCCTTCGACCCCGCCCGCACCGACGTCACCGTCGGCCTAGGCGACACCGAGGTCTGGCGCCTGGTCGCAGACGTCCACCACCCCGTCCACCTGCACCTGACCGGCTTCCGCGTCCTCACCCGCGGTGGCCGCCCCCCGCTGCCCCACGACGCCGGCCTCAAGGACACCGTCTCGCTGCGCCCCGGGGAGTCCGCGGAGATCATCACCCGCTTCGACGGCTACCGCGGCCGCTACCTCTTCCACTGCCACAACGCCGAGCACGAGGACATGGGGATGATGGCCAACCTCGAAGTCGTCTGAAAACCCGAGGATCCGACGCTCGGTCAGGCACGGGGGTCGCGGGTCAGGCGGATCCCCAGACGGCGCGCACCCGGTCGGCCGCTTCGCCGCCCTGGCGCACGCCCTCCCGGTACGCGCCGACCCAGGTGTCCCAGTCCGCCCGCTCGGAGTCCAGCACCGCCCGCGCGCCGGCGTCGGGCGCGAGCGCCACGGCCGACGGCCAGGGCGTGAGGTCGGTGGGCGGGTGGCGGTGCGCCAGCGGCTCGACCACGACCAGCGCGCGGGCCCCGGCGGCCAGGTCGGCGTTGGCGCCCGCGCGCAGCGCGCCGTCCATGCCGCGGCGGCCCCCGGGCAGCGTGACGGGCACCTCCGTCCCCGGGAAGGCGCTGGAGGCGGCCACCGCCCGCAGCAGCGGCACGCCGTCGCCGGCGCCGAGCACCAGGGGCTCGCCGTCCACCGCGTCGACGGTGGTCACCAGCAGGCGCCGCTCCGGCCAGGCGGGCGTGCCGATCAGGGCCTCGCGGCGGGCCAGCAGGTCGCGTTCGGCCCCGGCGTCGGCGCTCGCCAGCGCGATGGCCCCGACCCGGCGGCGCGCCTCGGCCGGGTCCAGGCCCTGGCCGAGCACGGCGAACACCTCGCCCGTGACGGCCGGACCGGGCCGGCGGGCGGGAGCCGCAGGGGCCGCGGCGGCCGGGGGGACCGGGGGAGTGGCAGGGGCCGCGGCGGCTGCGGGGCGCCGGGCCGGGTCCACCAGGCGCTCCAGGTCCTGCCCTCCGGCCAGCAGCGCGGCCACGATCGCCCCGGCCGAGGTGCCGACCGTCAGGTCCGCCGCGCCCAGGTCCACCCCGGCTCCGCGCAGCCCGGCCGCCAGCCCGGCCGTCCACGCGGCGCCCGGCCGGCCCCCCGGTCCGAGCACCAGAGCCCGCCCGATGCCGTGCCCGTCTCCGTTCCCGTCTCCGTTCCCGTCTCCGTGACTGTCCGTCACAACGCTCTCGTTCCGCATGGCTTCCCCCTTCGTCACGGCGGCCCCGCCGTTTTCGACCATTCTTGAAACAGTCGTACCATAAACCCGTCCGGCAGTCCCGCCCGAAACCGACCAGGCATCATCGGGCCCCGCAGAAAGGACCGGCCACCGTGGCACGACCCGCCGACCCCGCCCGCCGCGAACGCACCCTGGCCCGGGCGACCGACCACGTCCTCGCCCACGGCCTGGCCGGACTCAGCCTGCGCCCCCTGGCCGCCGCCCTCGACACCAGCCCGCGCATGCTGCTCTACGACTTCGGCAGCAAGCAGGAACTGGTCGCCGCCGTCCTCGCCGAGGCCCGCCGCCGCGGCGCGGCCCGCCTGACCGGCTGCCCGCCACCGGGAACGGGCACGCCCGCGCAACGGCTGCGCGGCATCTGGGCGTGGCTGAGCGCGCCCGAACGCGCCCCGTTCGTCCGGCTGTTCTTCGAGGTCCACGCCGACGGGCTCGCCCACCCCGAGCACTACCCGGACCGCGCCCGCGCGATCACCGACTGGTTCGACACCCTCAGCGCCGCCTTCCGCGACGTCGCCGACGGCGAGGACGACACCGCCACCCCCACCCTGGTCATGGCCGTCCTGCGCGGCCTGCTCTTCGACCTCACCACCACCGGCGACCGCGACCGCGCCGACCGGGCTCTGGAACGCTTCGCCCGCCTGCTGGGGACTTGACCCACCCATGGCACGGATGCCACACCGCCGCCACCACGGGCGGAGCAGAACGGTTCCGGCGCCGGCTCCGGCGTCCGCACAGCACCGACACGACGCCGTTCCGCACCCGAAGACCCCGGTTCCTCATGGTTCGTGACGATACGTCGGACCTTCACGGGTCTCCCACCCGATGATCACCCCGCTGCCGGAATCCCGACCCCCGCAGGACCGGGCGGTCCACTCCAATTCCCTTCGCACACCCCCGGAGCACCGAGCACCGAGCACCGAGCAGCGAAAGGCCACCCCCATGACCCGCCCCGCCGACCGCCCCACCCCCGACCGGCTGCTGCGCGAAGCCGCCGCCCGCCTCGACCGCCGCCGCTTCCTGACCGTCACCTCCGCCGCCGCAGCCCTCGCCTTCGGCGTCAACCTCCCCTCCGCGCACGCCGCCGACGCCGAACTCACCCCCCGCGCCATCGGCGACGACCCCTTCACCCTCGGCGTGGCCTCCGGCGACCCGACCCCCGAATCCGTCGTCCTGTGGACCCGCCTGGCCCCGCGCCCGCTGGAACCCGGCGCCGGCCTGCCACCCGCCGGCTCGGTGCGCGTCGGCTGGGAGATCGCCCGCGACGAACGCTTCCGCCGCGTCGAACAGCGCGGCAGCGCCCGCGCCCACGCCGAGTTCAGCTACGCCGTGCACGTCGACGTCGACGGCCTCGACCCCGCCCGCACCTACTGGTACCGCTTCACCGTCGGCCCCTGGGCCAGCCCCACCGGCCGCACCCGCACCACCGCCCCCCGCGGCCACCGGCCCGACAGCGCCCGCCTCGCCCTCGTCTCCTGCCAGGCCTACGAGGACGGCTACTTCACCGCCTACCGCCACCTCGCGACCGAGGACGTCGACGCCGTCTTCCACGTCGGCGACTACATCTACGAATACGGCATCGACGCCGCCGGTGGCGACCGCCACTACACCGACCGCACCCTGCCGGCCCACCACAACCACGAGACCACCACCCTGGAGGACTACCGGCTGCGCTACTCCCTCTACAAGAACGACCCCGACCTGCAGGCCGCGCACGCCGCCCACCCCTGGTACGTCACCTGGGACGACCACGAGGTGGAGAACAACTACGCCGCCGGCATCCCCGAGAAGAACCAGGACCCGGCCCCCTTCGTCGCCCGCCGCGCCGCCGCCTACCGCGCCTACTGGGAGAACCAGCCGCTGCGCATGCCCCGGCCGCGCGGCACCGACCTGACCCTCTACCGGCGCGTCCACTTCGGACGACTCGCCCAGTTCGACATCCTCGACACCCGCCAGTACCGCGACGACCAGGCCAACGGCGACGGCTGGCAGTACCCCACCCCCGAATCCGACGCCCCCGCACGCACCCTGATGGGCGCCGCCCAGGAACGCTGGTTCGCCGAAGGCCTGCGCCGCTCCCGGGCCACCTGGAACGTGGTACCGCAGCAGGTCGTCTTCTCCCGCCGCAGGAACACCACCGCCGGGCCCTCCAAACTCTCCATGGACGCCTGGGACGGCTACCCGGCCGCCCGCGAACGCTTCCTCAAGGCCGTCGACCGGTCCGGCGTCAAGAACCTGGTGCTGCTCACCGGCGACGTCCACGTGGCCTACGCCCTGGACGTCAAGCGCGACTTCGACGACCCCGACTCCCGCACGGTGGGCGTGGAGTTCGTCGGCACCTCGATCAGCAGCGACGGCGACGGCGAGCAGAAGCCGTCCAACTGGACCACCCTCATGGCCGCCAACCCGCACATGAAGTTCTACGACGGCCGCCGCGGCTACACCGTCGTCACCCTGGACCGCCACCGGGCCCGCGCCGACCACCGCGTCGTCTCCCACATCACCCGCCCCGGCGGCACCCTGTCCACCGCCGCCTCCTTCACCACCGAAGCCGGCAACCCGGGCCTCCACCCGGCCTGACGCACCCGCACCCCGGCCCCCGCCACCCCGTGGGAGGCAGCGGGGCCGGGGAGCCGGGGGCTCAGCCGCCCCGGACGATCCGGCCGACGACAGCGGCCGCCTGCTCCGGGTGCCCCTCCAGCCAGGCATCCAGCTGCTCCCGGACGGCCTCGCCGACACAGGTGCGCACGGCGGCGTTGCCCAGCCAGTCGCGCCTGGAACCCTCGAACTCGGGCCGGTCCAGCTTCACCGACACGACCGCCGTCAGGCCCGCGCCGACCTGCTCGGGAGTGGGGCCAGGGTCCGCCGCAGTCAGCAGCAGCCGCTTCCTCGCGTAGGCGGTGACCGCGGCCACCACCCCGTCACGGAAGCCGACCACGTGCGAACCGCCCTCGATGGGACGGCTGTTGACGAAGCTCCGGATCCGCTCCGCACCGCAGCCGCGCCAGCGGAAGGCCAGCTCCACCGTCCCCGCCATCCGCGGGTCCTCGCCCTCGAAGGCGATGATGTCCGTGCCCGCGTCCGCGCCCGGGCCCGCGCCCGCCGCCTTTGCGGGGTCGGGTGCCGGCTCCTCGGCGTCGAGCAGGGCGACGAAGTCCCGCACCCCGCCGGGGAACCGGAAGCGAACCGACCGGCCCTCGCCCGACCGGTCCTCGCCCGGGCGGCGCTCGTCCGTCAGCGAGATGTCCACGCCGCGGTTCAGCAGCGCCAGTTCCCTGAACCGCTCCGCCAGCCCGTCGAACGAGTACTCGGCGGTCCCGAAGATGTCGGTGTCGCGCCAGAAGGTGAGGGTGGTGCCGCTTCCGGGGCTCCCGGCCGCCGGCCCCGCCTCGGTGAGCGGGGTGACCGCCACCCCGCGCGCGTACTCCCGCACCCAGCGGGTCCCCTCGCGCCGGACCTCGGCCGTCATCCGGCGCGACAGGGCGTTGATGACGGAGGGCCCGACACCGCCGACCGCCACGTCGTGACGGCCGCCGGGCCCGGTCCTGGTCCCGATGCGGGTCAGAAGGGTTTCGAGGCCGGGATTGCCGGCGTCCCCGCTCTCGTGGACGGGAACGCCCGGGCCGTCGTCCTCGACGCGCACGCCGCCGTCGGACGTGAGCGTGACCTCGACGCGGCCCGCGCACCCGGCCAGGATCTCGTTGACCGCCCGGTCGACGACCTCGAACACCATGTGCTGCAGGCCTCGTTCACCCGTCGAGCCGATGTACATCCCGGGCCGCTTGCGGACGGCTTCCCACCCCTCCAGCACCTCGATACGGACGGCGTCGTACGTGTTGTTCCCCTGGCTCACAGTGTCCCCTCCGAAGGTGGCCGGCAGAGCTCCACAGCCTAGGCGAGTTTCGGAATAATGCCAGGTCAGAGCCGGTTTGGCGAAGGCGTGGACGGCCCTGTGAACCGCCCGCCCGAAGGCCCCCGCCCCGGCAGTCGCGAACCACCCCCGGGGCAGGGCCACGCCCCCGCCGAGGCCGCACAAGGGGCCGTTCCGGGCGCCCCCGAGGTCACCTCTTCCACCTTTTTCGCGCCGGGGCCGGGCGGTGCGGCGCGGCCAGGAGAAACCGACCGCAGAAGCCCGGTCCATGCCCGAGCAGGCCCCGCGCCCGACAACGCCATCGAGCCGCACAGTGCCGACACGGACCCTCTGCGCCAAGCCCTCCCCGACGCCGGGGCCGCCACCTTCACCAGTGCGGACGCAGCCACGCTGCGCACCGTGATCGCCGAGGCGCGCCCGGTCCGGGACCGCCGCCGACCCGGTGCGCTGCCCGGATCTCCCCGCGAGCGCGGGGTCCCCACCCGCCGGATCCGGCAGGTCGGAGGACACAAGAGCGGGCGCGACCGGCACGCGCACCGGAAGCCGCGCTCCGACCCCGGGGAGGCCGACCGGCGGCTCATCGGGTACCGGAAGTCCCCGGGGACCGCCAGGAACCCCCGACGGGGACACCGGTAACGGTCCCGCCCGCACGAGACGCCCGGAGAGACTGTGAGCGCAGCGCCCCGGCACGGCCACCACGACGGCCACCAGCCCATCCCGCGTACCCAGGACACCGTCGCCGCCGCTCTGCCCCCGGCCCAGCGGACGGAGTTCTACCGGGAGATGGGGGAGGCCGACGTCGAAACGATCAGCGGTGCGCTGAAGCGGTGGTGGCTGCGTGCGGAGCTTGACCGCGACCCGGAAGGCGACCGGATCCACGCGGCCGTCCAAGCCGGCGCAGCCCCCGGCACCTCTGCCTCTGCGGTCCTGCGCCGCCTCGGGGCCCGGTGAGCGACCACGGCGACTTCCCGGACGACGAGCACGACCCACTCACCCTCTCCCCGCCGTCGAGGAGTTCCTCGACGACCCGGGCACGCCGGCCGACGTGCCTCCGCAGTGGTGGCGTTCCTCGTCGACCTGCGCAAGAACCCCTTTCCACACCTGAGCATGCCGGTGCCGGACCGCCTGATGAGACTCCCTGGATTTCCCCACCACAGGCTCGGGTGTTCCTCGGACCTGCTCACGCGATTCCCCACCCTGTGGCGCGCTGACCTGCAGACGGATGCCATTCGGGAGAGGCCGCCGTATTCGCTGAAGTCACCGACACCGTCATGCGGAAGGCGCGGGGGCTTGCGAGGCGAGCAGGGCTCGCAGGGGTACGGTGTCGGGCGCGTCGGCGGTGGCAGCGTCGAGGGCGTCGTCCATACCCTCCTCCCACGCCCCGGGCAGCGCCAGCCCGGGCCGTCCTGCCCACGCGATGTCCGCCGTGGCCTGCCCGACGGCGACCAGGCGGAGGTGGACCAGGCCCGCGAGCGCGTCAAAGACCCTGGGCCGGACGAAGTTGCGGGCCGACTGCCCGGTCAGCCGCGCCGCCTGGGGCGGCTTCGGCATCCGGTCGGCCACCTCCGGCCACAGCAGACCACGGTCGAAGGCGTCGAGTACCTCCTCCAGCCCGGGCAGTTCTCCGTCCGGCTCCGAGGAGCGCAGCGTCCTGGCCACCGCGAGGCGCAGGGGGCGGGACCAGCCCTCGGCATCGGCGACCGCTCGGGCCATGACGAGCCCGTCCCAGCTGATTCGCCGCATCGCCGAAGCCTCCGGTGGCAGCGTGCGCGCCTCTAGCACCGCGAACAGCTGGTCCGGCTCGCGCAGCAAGCTCAGCGCGTCCGGGCCGTCCGGCCGGTCGACGCCGCCAGGTGGCAGCGCCTCGATCAAGGCGATTCGCTCCGCGGTCGGCGGGTGGGAGTCGTACGGGTGCGGGCGCGCCGGGCGGCTCCCGGTGGCGAGCCCAGCGAGTTGCTCCGCAGTCCGGGCGGCGAGCAGCCGACGGAAGCCGCCGCTTACCTCGCCCACCGGCGGCAGCGCCCCCAGCGGCGCACCCAGGGCGGCGTACGTCGCCAGGTAGTGGCGGTGCGCGGCTTCGAGCACCCAGGTGACGCGCAGCGCGGCGGCCACCGCCTCGCGGCCGGCGTGCCGGGCGGCCACCTGGTCAGCCACGAGCTCCTGCTGACGGGCGACCGACTGCGAAGCCCGTAGGAACATCCGGGCGTACGCCGCGTAGAGGCGCCCTACCGGGTGGTGCAGCCAGGTGCCACCGGCCTCGAACGCCCGGACGGTGTGCACGACCGCCGCCCGGCCACGCATCGTGAGGCCGCCGAGCCGGGTGTCCCCGTGGCCGAAGTGTCCGAACTCGTGCGCGAGGACGGCACGCAGTTGCGGGACGCTCAGCCCGGCCAGCAGCGGCAGCCCCAGGGAAATCCGGCGCCGTCCGGGCAGCAGCCCCAGGAGACGGCTCTGCTCGGCGACGCTCGCGTTGACCTCTCCGACCAGGAACAGCTCCTCCGGCGCACGTTCCCCCGCTGCCCGGGCGGCGGCGCGGACCTCCTCCCACAGCTCCGGCTGCTCCTGCAGCGTGACCGCCACGGCCCCCGGCACCGGGCCGAGCCTTCCTGCGCGCAGCGAGGCGACCGTGCCCCGGATGATAGCCACCGCAAGGAACAGGGTGACGGCCAGCACGGTTCCCTCGAACCAGGCCGCCTGCTCGGTGAGCAGCCGCGTCACCAGCAGCCAGTCGAGTACGGCCATTGCCGCCAGCAGGCCCGCACCCATCAGGTGGAAGCCGCCCAGCAGCACCACCGCCCGCAGGGCACGCAGTCGGAACGTCATCGGAGAACCCCCGCACAGCTCGGCCGGCCCGCGCGGGCCGACGATGATCGCGCGGAGCCTACCGCCCAGCTCAGAGGCCCGCCCAGCAGCCCCTACCCCACTTCGCGGCAGGCCGCTGCGATCCGCGCGAGCTCCGGCCCTGGCGGGGCACGGCATCAAGAAGGAGCCAGGGGCCGGGACCTCGGCGCCCACCGAAACGCCCCACTCGGTTGAACACCGGAGCGAGTGGGGAAGCGTGCGTAGTCCTGGCCGTTCTCCGGGATCCTCATCAGCCCCCGGATGCACTCGGCGCCTCCGTGGCGAGCCCCGGGGCCTGCCCATCCGCTCCCGGGGCGGCATCCGGCCGTCAGGCGGCGGCGAGGCCGTCCAGGGGCAGGCCGGCCGTCGTCCCGGCCCGCAGGGCCGCCCGGGCCCGGGCGGCCCCGGAACGGGCAGCCGCCCCGCCCCCGCCGACTCCGACCGGGCGGGGTGGAAGGCCTGCGCAGGGGCGGCAGACACCGGGTTCGGGGACCGGGTCGTGGCAGCGGGCGCACTCGGTGTACCGGGCCGCCGGGGGCTGCCCGGCGGCCCGGACGGGCGGCGGCAGCTTGCGCTCCAGGCGGTGGCGGAGCACCGCGACCGCCGAGTGCATCGGAACGGGCAGGCCCGGCAGCAGGGCCCGGGCGAGGTCGGCGGCGCTGCTGCCGCGCTCCAGCCACTGCGCGACCAGGGGCGCGAGTTCCCGTGCCTCGGCCTCGCCCAGGCGCAGGCGCGGCTCGGGGCGGACCACCCGGAACAGCGTGGCCACCGCCTCGCGCAGCTGCCCGTCGGTTTCCTCCCCGGGAGTTGCGGGCGGCGGTCGTTCGGACTGCCGCGGGGGGAGGGAGGGTGGTTCTTTCCACCGGTTCTTTGAAATGGCGTCAGCACCGCCGGTGGCCGCTCCACCGGGCACCGGACGGGTGGCACCCGGCGGCGCGAGCTGCGGGGTGTCGTACACGTGGGTCTCGGTGACGATCGTGCCGTCGGGCAGACGGACCTTCTCGACCCGGTAGTACCCGGCCTGGGTCAGCTCCTTGAGGGCCTTGCGGACCGCGCCGCGCCCCTGAGGGCTGGTGTCGGCCATCTGCCGGCCGTCCTCGCGTCGGCCGTCGGGGCGGGAGAGGAGGTCCGCGAGCAGGCCGCGGGCGGTGTAGGACAGCCGCCGGTCCTGCAGCATGCCGTTGGGCAACACGGTGAAGTCGCGCACGTGGGCGCTACGATGAACGCGCATGGGGAGTGTTGGCTCCTGGTGCCGGACCCCGGGGTGTTGGTAGCACCGCCGGGGTCACCTGTTTTCAGTTTGCCCACGGAACGTACCACGGTGATTACGCGCACAACGGGCCTTTACGACAACTGCCATGACACCGTGACAGATTCGGTGCTGCCCCCGGCCCGCCGCGCGCAGGAAGTCGGACCCGCCGACTTCCTGCGCAGCCTCCGTCCGGCGGCCCCCACGGGCGGTTTCGCCCGGTGGGTGGGGGAGTTCAGTGGGTCGGGCGGATCACGGCGGTCGGTCGGGGCGAGTGCGGTGAGGGCCGCCGGGTGGTGAACGCCCGGTAGCCCCAGGCCTAGTAGAGGCGCTGGACCTTGCCGTCCCCGGCGACCGGGTCGACCGGCAGCGTGACACGGTCTTCGGCGCGCCCGACCGGCAGCGCGTCGTGGATGCGGCGGGCAGTGCCGGTGCCGCGCCAGGGGGTGCGGATCAGTTCGTTCACTGGGCCCTGGTCTGGAAACGGTGCTGCCCCCGGAGTTGGAACTCGGGGGGCAGACCTCCTGCTTCCACGGGCCAGCTGACAACTGGCCCGTGAACGCGGTGCACCTGGGCATCGTACCGGCCCGAGCATCCGAGGCCTGAAATGCCGGTCGCCCCCGGGCACAAGGCCCGGGGGCGAAGACCCCCGCTGACGCGGGGAAGGCTGCACTTACCCTTGCAGTCATCCTGGGCACCGCACGGCTGACCAGCGCCCTGACCGTAGACGGTGATTCGACGTAGCCACCCCGAATCAGGCTTCTGCGACAGCCCTCACCACGGGCAGACGTTCTTGCTCAGCGCGATGTAGGGAGGCAAGTAGACCTCGTCGAAGGCCAGGATGGATACGCACATCTTGCCGCTGGTCCACGGGCCGTAGTACCAGTCAGGGCCGTCGACCACCGTGGCGGCACCGCTCGTATAGGCGACGGAGTTCGACGAAGGCCACCAGTTGCGGTACTGGTCCGTTCCGCTGCTGTCTTGCCCGTAGTGCAGCACCTGCAGACCACACCGGTCGGTCCTGTTCCCTTCCTGCTGCCAGATGTGCGCCGTCACGATGTTGTTGGTGTAAGTCGTATAGACGAAGCAGCCCGAGCCGCTCGGACCGATCTGAGCGGCCCAGGCAGGGGACTCGGCCGCGATGGCTGACGGGGCGTTCGCCAAGAGCAGGCCGCTCGCAGCCATCGTGCCAACCACAGCAGCACGCATTACGCGCTGCCCCAACTTCCACTTCATGGTCCCCCCTCGTGCGGACAAGACAGAAGAGTCCCGTGCTCCATTGGCTGTCGTCGAGCCTAGGGGCTGCACAGGCGGCCCCAAGAAGGCCAAAACCAGTCATGTGAAAGGAGATTGAGAGTTCGAGCCTGCCCCGCTGGCACCCTGAAGCTGGTGGGGCTTCTTCGTGGCCTCAAACAGCCTTCAGAGGCGCCTCAGGGCGTCCTCGCAGGCCGGACAGCGCGACGCGGAGATGGCGGCCCTGCCGCTGGCCCGGCATGCCTTCCACGGAGACTGGAACTACGTCCTCCACCCGCAGTCAACCCCAGCTGTCCCGGCACCACGAACACCGGAGAACCCCGAGGCCGGGTGGAACCCGGCTCTACTGTCCGATCCCTCACTGGCTGGGATGAGTAGGCAGCAGTTGGACGACCTCACCCGGACCCTGGCACCGCACGGGGACGGCCAACGTGGCCGCCCGCCACGGCTCGCCCTCCCCGACCAGGTCCTGGCCACCGTGCTCCACCTTCGAGTCGGCCTGGCCGCCGAACCCCTCGCCGTGCTGTTCGTCAGCAGCCGGACCGCCATGCATCGCACTCTCCTGAAGATCAGGAGAGTGTTCGAAGCACACGACGTCGCGATCCCGTCGGCCACCGCCCCGCCCGACGCTCTCGACGCCCTCCAGAAGCGAGTCAGAGACCACAACCGCAGTGACAACGACAAGATCAAGACGACGTGTTGATGATCTGCAAGCCCTTAGGTGCCGACGATCCCGGTGATCTCGACGTCGATGCCGGCCTCCTCGCGCGTCTCGCGGACACCGCACCCGGCGAGCGACCCGCCGATGTCCGTCCTGCCGCCGGGCAGCGGGAAGCTCCCGTGCCCGACGACCCCGGACAGGACGGCCGCGAACCTGCCGGCGCCGGGCCTGCCCGTCCCGGACTCCGGCTCGGTCGACGCCGTCCCCACGGTCCTCGCCGAGGTCCGCGCCCTGGCGGCCGTCGAGACGGCGGTGAGCGCGGGCCCGTCCGGGGCGATCCGCACCCGCCTCGCCCGGGAGGCCGCACGCCCGGCGCGGCCGTCACCCGGGCGCCCGGCATTCGGTGTACGTCGTCGAGCGGGGTCGGTGGTGCGTGCCTAGCGTGGCGTCCTGGGGGCGATCCGAGCACTTCCACGGGCCGGGACGATCCCGTCCGGGCCCGTCCTCCAGGAGGCACTGCACATGAGACTTCGGGCATGTCCGAGCGCGCTGGCAGCCGTCGCGCTGACCGTCGGCCTGACCGCCGGCGCGACCCCGGCCGGCGCCGCGACCCCGGGCGCCGCGACCCCGGCCGGCGCCGCCGAGCCGCGGCCCTTCCTCGACCGGCTGAACACCGTGTCCCTCGTCGGGTCCACCGTCCCCGCCAACGGCGACGTGAACCCGTACGGCACGTTCACGATCCGCGAGAACGCCGGCAGCCTGCGCCGGGGCAACGTCCTGATCAGCAACTTCAACGACTCGGCGAACCTCCAGGGCACCGGCACCACCCTGGTCCAGGTCGCCCCGGACGGCACCCTGAGCACCTTCGCCACGATCGACCCGGGCGCCCTGCCCGGCCCCTGCCCCGGCGGGGTCGGCCTCACCACGGCACTGACCGTCCTGCCCGGCGGCTGGGTCGTGGTCGGCAGCCTCCCCACCTCGGACGGCACGTCCGCCACCGCCCAGGCAGGCTGCCTGCTCGTCCTCGACAAGCACGGGACGGTCCGCGAGACCATCGCGAACGACGCCATCAACGGGCCGTGGGACATGACCGCCGTCAGCTCCGGCGGGCGCAGCGAGCTGTTCGTCACGAACGTGCTCAACGGGACGGTCGCCGGCGGCGGCGCGGAGGTCGACCAGGGCACCGTCCTGCGGATCAGCCTGTGCACCGAGGGCGACGAGCCGCCGGTCCCGATGGCCTTCACCGAGATCGGCTCCGGCTTCCCCGAGCGGACGGACCCGGCGGCCCTCGTCCTCGGCCCGACCGGGGTCGGCCTGCACGACGGCACGCTCTACGTCGCCGACACCGTACGGAGCCGGATCACCGCCATTCCGGACGCGATCACTCGCACGGACAGCGCCGGCACCGGACGGGTCGTCACCTCCGGTGGCAACCTCAACGCCCCGCTGGGCATGGCCATCACGCCCCGGGGCGACATCCTCACGGTCAACGGCGGGGACGGCAACATCGTCGAGACCACCAGGACCGGACGTCAGGTGGCCACCAAGACGATCAACAGCGAAGGCACCCCGCCCGGCGCGGGCGCCCTCTTCGGCCTCGCGCTGGACCTCGACCACGACGCGGTCTACTTCGTCAACGACGCCGACAACGTCCTCGACGTCCTGCACTAGGCACATCGGGCAACGTTCGCCCTGCTGTCGTGACGCGCCGTCCGAGCACCGCCTCGGTCGGCGCGTCACGCCGTGCCGGCGCGCCCAGGGCAGCACGACCCGCCGCTGCGTCGTCCGGCGGAACAGGCACACCGCGACACCACTTTCGGCAAGGCCGGCAAGGAGCAGGCCGACCCCCACCCGCCGCGCGCAGGAAGTCGGACCCGCCGACTTCCTGCGCCGCTTCCGTCCGGCGGCCTTCACGGGCGGTTCTGCCTGGTGGGTGGGGGAGTTCAGTGGGTCGGGCGGATCATGGCGGTCAGTCGGGGTGAGTGCGGTGAGGGCTGCTGGGTGGTGAACGCCCGGTAGCCCCAGGCCTCGTAGAGGCGCTGGACCTTGCCGTCCAGGGCGGTGCGGTGGCGGAGTTCTACGGTCACGCGGTGGTTCTCCAGGTGTCGTGGGTGTACGCGGTCCAGATCCGGTCCGGGGCACTGCCGGGCGCGTGTCCATGCAAGCTGGTGCCGAAGGCCGCCGGCATCCGCTTGATGCGGGGATGGGCGGAGGCTTCGGCCGGTACGGACATCGCCGTGGCGACTGCGGGCTCCAGGTCGCCCTGGCCGAGCTGGGCCCTGGCGAGGCAGACGGTAGTGATCGCGATGGACCGCCGCATGGCGTCGCGGCGTTGGGCGATGCTGCGGTGGACGCGGGAGTGGGCATCACTGATGCCGCCCATGGAGTCGTACTCGGTCAACGACTCGACTCGGCTCGACCCGGCCGGGCCGCCAGCCGGTCTCCTCCCCGACCTCGCGGACGACGGCCGCCGCCGGATCCTCACCGGGCCCTGCCCGTCCGGCCGGTACCTCCCAGCCCCAGCGGCCGGGGTTCAGGCTTCGGTTCAGATCTGGCCGAACTCGCCACTGCGGACTGCGGCGATGAAGCTCGACCAGGCGTCGGCGGGGAAGGCCAGTGCGGGGCCTTCGAGGTCCTTCGAGTCGCGGACCGGAATCTGGCCGGACCCGAGGGCCACCTCGACGCATTGTCCCTGCTGGGCGCTGTACGAGCTCTTGCGCCAAACGGCGCTGCGCAGGTCATCCATGATCAAAGCCCTTCCGGTGTCGTGGATGTACGCGGTCCAGGTCCGGCCCGCCGGGTTCAGGCTTCGGTTCAGATGTCGCCGAACTCGCCACTGCGGACGGCGGCGACGAACGACACCCACGCCTCGGCCCGGAAGAGCAGAGCCGGCCCCTGGGGGTCCTTCGAGTCGCGGACGGGAGCCAGACCGGGGGCGTCGGCAGTGACCTCGACGCAGTCGCCGCCGTTGTTGGAGTACGAGGACTTGACCCAGTAGGCACTGGACAGGTCTACATGGTCGGTCATGATCGGAATTCCTTTCGGGCCTTGCGGATCATCTCCCGGGATGCGGCCTTCGGCAGCGCTTCTACCACCCCCGACCCCTATACCCGCCGCACGTACGCCCGCCCCCACTTCCGTAGCGAACCCGCTGCCTGCACCAGAGCCCGCTGCGCAGGAAGTCGGACCCGCCGACTTCCTGCGCAGCCTCCGTCCGGCGGCGTTCACGGGCGGTTCTGCCCGGTGGGTGGGGGAGTTCAGCGGGTCGGGCGGATCATGGCGGTCAGTCGGGGTGAGTGCGGTGAGGGCTGCTGGGTGTTGAACGCCCGGTAGCCCCAGGCCTCGTAGAGGCGCTGGACCTTGCCGTCCCCGGCGAGCGGGTTGACCAGCAGCGTGACACGGTCTTCGGCGCGCTCGGCCAGCAATGCGTCGTGGATGCGGCGAGCGGTGCCGGTGCCGCGCCAGGGGGTGCGGACGCCGATCTCCTTGACGGCCAGGGCCGGGGTGTCGGTGTACCCGTCGGGCAGGCGCTCGGTCATACGCGCCCAGTACCGGTCGCCGGCCTCGACGGTGTTGCCGTAGGCGTATCCGACCGGCAGTTCGCCGTCGTAGCCGAGGACGAGTCCGAAGCCGGGTTCGACGGCGTGCCGGTCGAGGCGTTCGGCGAACACGGCGACGCGGTAGTTCGGCAGGTGCAGCAGCGGGGCGCGCACGTCGGCGTAGACATCCAGCAGATCCTGCCGGATTTCGGGGTCCAGGGCGGTGCGGTGGCGGAGTTCGACGGTCACGCGGTGGTTCTCCAGGTGTCGTGGGTGTACGCGGTCCAGGTCCGGTCCGGGGCGCTGCCGGGCGCGGTCCTCGCCGTCCGCGCCGATCTCGGGGGCCGCTGCCCCCGCCACTTCTGGCCGGAGGATCCGGCAACGGCGGAACCCACCCGCCGCACCAATGTCAGGAAGCAGCAGCCGAAGACCCCACGACCCGCAGACGGGTCGTGGGGTCTTCGGCTGTTCGCAGGGGCCGTCACACGTCGCCGAACTCACCGGAGCGGATGGCGGTCACGAACGACTGCCATGCGTCCGCCGGGAAGGCGAGCACGGGGCCGTGAGGGTCCTTCGAGTCGCGAACGGGGACGGTGCCAGGCGCGCTGTCGGATACCTCGACGCACTGCCCGCCATTGCTGCTGTAGCTGGACTTGAACCAGTCGAGGGTCATAGTTGCCTCCGAAGCTCGCGGATCATCGCCACCGAGTCCGCCTGTGAAAGGGCATGCGTCTGCAGCTGATAGTAGGCCGCCAACTCGGCCGCGACGGTGCTGGCATCCCGTTCCAATCGGCCTTGATGCGCGCTCTCTGCATAGGAGATCAGCGATCGGTCCGGCAACGTCAGAATGGACACCGGAAGATCAAATGCCCTGTCCTCCCCGAGCTGGTACGGGGCAAGCTGGAGCCTCACGGTGGGCTCGTCGGCAAACTCGACCAGACGGTCGAGCTGAGCCGCCATCACAGCACTTCCACCCACGGCCCGACGGATGCAGCTCTCATCCATGACCACGTGGACCAAAGGCGGTGGTTCCCGCCGCATGCCCGCCTGACGGCTGATGAGGACGCGCACTCGTTCGTCCGCCTGGTCCTGAGTGATGCTTCTCCGGCGCACGGCGCCCGCCGCAATGGCCGTTGCGTACTCCTGCGTCTGCAGCAAGCCCGGCACGATTCCGAGTTCAAAGAGCCGCAACTCAACGGCCCGATGTTCTTGAGTGACGAACTCTGCGAAGCCTTCCAGCAGTGCGCTGTACTTGACATCGCTTGCCTTGTGCTTGAACGTGCCCGCCTGCGATGTGCCGAACGCGCTGTCAAGTGCTGCCGAGATCTGTCGAGTTGGTTTCCTTCGACCATTTTCAAGAGCCGAGACGTGGGACGAAGTGCAGCCGACCAACCCCGCAAGGTGCTCCTGAGTCCAGCCCCGCTGCTCGCGTGACTGGCGGAGGAACGCCCCGAACTCGGCCGCAGGGGAGGACTGAGGGTCAAGTTCCCGCTTGTTCACGGTGATTCACCCCATCAATCAAACGGAACGGACACGTTGAACAGCTCTGAAGTCTAGGCGAAAGTGGAGTCGCTGAGTAGCCGTATCGCTACACAGCGAAGCGACCCTGTGACGTCCTCCGCCCACCCTCCGAGGTACCCCCATGCTCGTTTCCCTCCGCCCCCGTACGTTCGCCGCCCGGCTGGACTCCCGTACGGACTGCACGCCGTTGGCCCGTCTCTTCCTGCGGGCCTACCTCGCCGGCTTCCCGTCCGGTGAGCGCTACTCGGACACCGCGGAACTGCTCCTCGGCGAACTGTTCGCCAACGCGGTCCGGCACTGCGACGCGCCCGACGACCGGCTGGTCGAGGTCCGCTTCGCGATCGTCGGCGACCGCTTGCGCATCGAGGTGCACGACGCCGGATCCGGGCGTCCCGTGGTCCGCTCGGCCTTCCCGGACGAGGAGTGCGGACGCGGACTGTTCCTCGTCAACGCGCTGGCCGAACGCTGGGGTTGCTGCGCCCGCTCCGGCGGGATCGGCAAGTTCGTCTGGGCCCTGGTCGCCCCTGCCCTCCCCGTCGCCGTCACCGTCTGAAAGCGCTCACCCGATGCCTTCGCCCTCCCTGACCACGCTTGCCCGGCACGCGCTCTCCCGGGGCACGACCCCGGCCGCCGCCTACGCCCTCCTCGCCCGCCGTACCCGTCAACCGCTGGCCTGCGCCCGGGCGGTGTGCCTCGCCCTCTCCATCCCCGCCGCCGAGGCGAGTCGCCGCCTCGACGACTGCCACGCCGCCCTCCTCGCCCACCCCCGGCCCGGCTCGGAGGCCGACACCGGCGAACTCCTCGAAGCCCTCGGCGTCTTCGACGTCCCCGCCACCCTCACCGACACCGACCGCGCCGTCATCGACCTCTTCCTGGTCGCCATCGACGCCATGGGCGGCATCCGCCCCGGCCACCGCCACGGCCTCGACCGCTGGTTCACCACCGGCAACCTCACCACCGCCTACCTCTCCCTCGCCGCCGCTCACCCCATGCCCCGCACCGGCGACCCGGCCCGCTACTGGACCACCCTCGTCACCGCTGGCGAACTCCTCACCACCACCCCCACCCCCGACACCCGCATCAAGCTCGCCCTCACCCACTGCCGCACCCAAGCCACCACCCACACCACCCACACCTGAACCCCACGCACAGGAAGTCGGCCCTGTCGACTTTCCACGCAGCGCCCCCGCTCTGGCCCCGGAGGGAGACTGCTACCGCTGCTGCCGGGAACGCAGGACTGCCTGGGCCGCCGAGGTGGGCGAACCCCTGCCGCGCGCGGGAAGTCAGACCTGCCGACTTCCTGTGTAGTGCCCTTGCTCTGGTCCCGGGCGGTGACTGCTGCTGCCAGGAGCGCGGTGGGAGTGCCTGGGTTGCTGAGGTGGGCGAACCTCCTGCGGTGCGCAGGAAGTCGGACCTGCCGACTTCCTGCGCAGCACCCCCAGGGGGGCAGGAGGCAGGATCAGGCGGGCCATCGGATCTTCCGTCAGGTGCGGGTCGCGGCCACCGCGTCCGTGTACAGCTCGGTCGTCAGGTCGTCCTCGCCGATCCCGAGGTCGGCCAGCACCGCCCGTACGGCGTCGAGCGCCGCCCCGAGGCTGCCCCGGTCGGCCGCAGCGGTCTCGACCTCGATGAACGTCGCATCGAGTCCCGGGACGTCGAGTTCCAGGACACGGACGAGGGTGGCGAGGAACCGCCGGCCGTCGCGCTCGAAGGCGTGGTTGCGGCACCGCTTCTCGAACCGGATGCGCGGGGTGAACCCGAGGCCGCGCATGATCTGCTGAGTCGCCTCGGCGTCCTCCACCTGTGTTTCCGCCTCCCACTTCGACCCCGACGCCTCGTCCACCCGGGCGCCCTTGTACGTGAGCACGGTGCGGGTGCCGTCGGGCCCGTGGACGGTGCGGATCCGGAGTTCGCGGTCGCCGCCCAGCAGGCTGCCGTCCGGCGCGTCGTAGTAGGTGTCGTGGTAGACCTCGGCGCGGCCGGATCCGTACTGCTCCGACTGCTCCTCCAGTCGCGCGAGGACGCGTCCGGGATCGCGTACGACGGCCTTGAGTTCCGCCTCGATCGCCATGCAGACTCCTCCTTCGGTCGGGGGGCGCGGGACTCCGCCCATCCAACCGTCACCCCGGGCCCCGGCGGGCCGGGCGGTGGCCTTCGACCCCGGCTCCCCTCGGAGCGCGACGGCAGCGCCGGCCGCGAGTAGCCGCGCCGAATCCGCGACCGTGACACCGAGCGTGTCGACGTGACGGGCCGGTTCGCCGGGCTTCATGCAGTGGAGTGGTTTCGGGCCGGTGTCTGTGACCGGCGGCCGACTTCGTGGAACGGCCTGTGCGCGAGGCAGCGCACCTCCGCCCCGGACCACCGGCGGGTTCGCCGGCCGGCCCCGGTGCTGGGCCGCCGGGTGGGCGTGCCGGCCGGCGCAAGGGCGCCTCCTCCGGCCCGTCGGATCACAGGCCGCGGCGTCAGGCCGTGGGCACGTACAGGAGGAACCACCATGCCCAGGAGGAAATCGACCCTGGTGGGTGCGGCCATCGCCGTTGTCGCCGCTCTGACAGCTCCGAGTGCCGGCCCGGCGCACAGCGCGTCGGACCCGGCCAGGGACGAGGGGACCGTTCCGGCGGTGTCGGTGAGGCACGGCAGCCCCACCCTGGACGGGACCGCGCCCGCCAAGGTCCTCGGGCCACCCGCTGACCACCTGCTGAGCGACGCGCAGCCGGACATCCTCTGGTACGACACCAGCCTCGACCAGCTCCAGATCTGGTTCATGGACGACAGCCGCATCATCACCCGGCGGACCGTGGTCGGCCCGGACGGCAGCCCGACCGGGGCCCCGGCACCCTGGCAGATCGCCGGCGCGGCAGACTTCGACCGCAACGGAATCGCGGACGTTCTCACGCACCTCGTCGACAGCGGCGAGACCGTGATCGCGTACCTGGACGGCAACCAGCGCAACACCACCCGCCGGGTCGTGCTCGACGAGAACGGCAAGGTCGCGCACGCCGGAGCACCCTGGCAGATCGCCGGCACCGCAGACTTCAACCGGGACGGGCGCCCCGACATCCTCTGGCACAACACCAGCACCGACGAGACCCAGATCTGGTTCATGGACGACAGGAGCATCATCGGCCGGGCGGATGTGCTGGAGGAGAACGGCAGTCCCACCCGCGTCGGAGTGCCCTGGCAGATCGCCGGCGTCGCAGGTTTCAACGCCTTCGGAGGCCCGGACATCCTCTGGCACAACACCAGCACCGACGAGACCCAGATCTGGTTCATGGACGGCAACCACCGCATCGCCCAACGGCGGAGCGTGCTGGAGGAGAACGGCAGCCCCACTCACGTCGGAGCACCCTGGCAGATCGCAGGCACCGCAGACTTCGACAACGACGGAAGCCCGGACATCCTCTGGCACAACACCGGCACCAACGAGACCCAGATCTGGTACCTGTCCAGCGAGCGCATCATCGGCCGGGCGGATGTGCTGGAGGAGAACGGCAACCCCACCCACGTCGGAGCACCCTGGCAGATCGCCGGCATCGGATACTTCTGATCCCGATCCCGATCCTGGTGACGGAACATCAGGACGGGTGCTCAGGCAAGCACCAGGACTTGCCCCGGGAAGCGCCGGGCAGGTCGACGCGGTCGGTCGTGATCGGCATTCCTTTCGGGCGTTGCGGATCATCTCCGGGGATGCGGTCTCCGGCCGACCTCATGCCGCGCGCGGGAAGTCGGACCCGCCGACTTCCCGCGCGCGGCTGGTGGGTTGGGGGTGGGAGGAGGCGGGGGTGGCGGTTGCTCGGCCGCCGGGGCCGGTGAGCGCGTACCGGATGGCCGACGAGGGCGAGGACCTCACCGGCGTGCCGGCGTGCCGGCGCGGACGGTGAGGTCGACGTCGGTGACGGCCCGACCGCGCCGAAGGGCCTGGAGGCCGAGCGCGGGCGGAGCGACGGGTGCTCCGGTCACGTGAACCGCCGTGTGGAGCGGGCGGCTCGGGCTCCCGGGGAGCGCGGCGGGTGGGGGCTACTTGAGGCCGGCGGCGGCGCAGGCGGCGGCGTAGTCGGCGGTGCAGATGTCGGCGGCCTTGTAGAGGCCGTCGGCGATGACGGTGGCGGTGATGTTGTCCTTGGTGACGACCTTGGCGTCCAGCAGCTTGGCCGGGACGTTCTTGGCGGTGGCGCTGTCGACGCTCGCGGTGGCGACGGACTTGACGTCCTTGCCCCGGAGGAGGTCGACGGCGATCTCGGCGGCGGTCTCGGCGAGCGGCTTGTACGCCTTGTAGATGGTGTACGCCTGGTCGCCGTTGACGATCCGCTGGATGGCGTCGAGGCCGGAGTCCTGGCCGCCGACGGGGACCTTGATGCCCGCGCCCTTGAGCTGGGTGATGATGGCGCCCGCCATGCCGTCGTTGGCGGAGTAGACGGCCTGGAAGCCGTTCTTGCCGAGCTGGGTGACGGCGGCGGAGATCTTCTGCCCGGCGACGGTCGGGTTCCACTCGCCGGACTGCTCGTAGACGACCTTCTTGACCTTGCCGTCGAGGACCTTGTGCGCGCCGGACTTGAACTGGGCGGCGTTGGGGTCGGCCTCGTCGCCGTCGATCATGACGATGTTCGCGTCGGCGGCCTGCGCGCCGAGCGCGTCGAGCAGGGCCTGGCCCTGGAGTTCGCCGACCTTCTCGTTGTCGAAGGAGGTGTAGGCGGCGACCGGGCCTGAGGCGAGCCGGTCGTAGGCGACGACCTTGACGCCCTTGGCGGCGGCCTCCTTGACCCAGCCCTCGGTGGACTTGGCGTCGAACGCGTCCAGGACGATGACCTTGACACCCTGGGCGATCAGGGTGTCGAACTGCTGCTTCTGCTTGGCGGCGCTGCCCTCCGCGTTGTTGTAGAGCACCTTGCAGTCCGCGCACAGGGCCTTGACCTTGGCCTCGATGAACGGGCGGTCGAAGGACTCGTAGCGGGTCGAGGACGCGTTCTCGGGCAGCAGCAGGCCGATGGACTTGGTGTCACCGGCGCCGGCGGAGTCCTTCTTGTCGCCGCCGGCCTTCCCACAGGCGGCGGTCATGGACAGGGCCAGCGCGAGGCCGGTGGTGGAGACGAGGACGCGACGCAGTACGGCGTTCAATTCGGTGCCTCTCCCTGCGGTCGCCGCGGCTTCACGGCGGGGTGGGGGGAGTCAACCCCGGGCGCGGACATGACGTCAATAATGCTGTGACCGAGAAGGTCCACCGTGTTGGTGCCGGCAGGTCTTGAGCCGGTCGGATGCCGCGAGACGTTCGACTCGGAGGAGCGAGGCCGGTGGCAGAGCCGGTCAGGGGCCGCAGGCTTACGGACCAGGAGGGCCGGCAGGTGCAGCGGATCGTGCGCCGTGGCAGCGCGAATACCGTGCGCTACCGGTGGGCCATGATGCTGCCGGCCTCCGCCGGCGGGAACCGGGTGCCGGTGATCGCCCAGCCGGTCCAGGCGGACGAGGACACCGTGCGCGAGGTGATCCACCGTGCGCTGCACGCCTACCCGCGCCGGCGCAATGCCAACGCCCGCCATCCCGACGTCCGCGCGGCCCAGCGCAAGGAACGAGCCCGCATCCGCAGCGAGAAGGGCACCCGGTGTAGCGGGCGACCCGGAACCCAAGCGGCGTGAAAGACGCCACGAGCACAGCCCATTTGCACAGCACGAATCTCACGAGGAGCTCCGCATGGACCATCGGGACGTCGACACGGCCTTGGCCGAGTTGCTGAAGGTACTCGGACCGCATGCCGACAAGGACTGGACGGTGCCGGCAGGTCCGCTGAAGTGGAGCTGCTGGGAGACGGCGGCGCACATCGGGCACGACCTGCTGGCCTACGCGGGGCAGGTGGCAGCACGTCCCGCCGACTCCTACCTCCCCTTCGACCTGAACATCCGCCCCACTGCCTCCCCGGCCGAGGTACTCCAGACGGTCACCGCCTGCGGCCGCCTCCTCAGCTGCGTACTGGCCGCAGCCGGTCCGACCTTGCGGGCCTGGCACTGGGGGCCCTGTGATCCCGAGGGCTTCGCAGCAATGGGCGTCGCCGAAGCCCTGCTGCACACACACGACATCACGCAGGGACTGGCCGTGGACTGGCAGCCGCCCGCACCGCTATGCGCGGCCGTGCTCGGTCGCCTGTTCCCCGACGCCCCTCCTGGAGACCCCGTCCAGGTGCTCCTCTGGTGCACCGGCCGCCAGGAACTGGACGACCTGCCCCGCCGAACCTCGTGGATATGGAAAGCAGCGCGCTCCGACTGATCGCACCGACCCGGCGAACCTTCTCGGTCACAGCAATCAGCAAAACCGGTCTGCGGGCAATCCGCGTCCGCTCGTTGTGTTCGTGAAGATCCCGCCGGGGGGGGCGGCAGCACGAGGGACGGGGGTGCCCGCCGCTCCCCCTGGGCGGCGGACACCCCCGGATCATGGTGGCGGATCGTCAGGGACGGTCCAGGGTGATCGAGTTGATCGGGCCCAGGTCGTAGTAGACGCCGTTCTGGGCCGGGATGTCGTAGACGCAGTCGCCGCCGCCCGAGCCGCGGCACAGGTGCGCGTGCGCGCCGCCGGTCTGGTTGTTGAGCACCCAGTGGTTGCCGTACTGGTTGCTCAGGTTGTGGGCACCGTAGCTGTAGTAGATGTCGGTGGGGGAGACGGCGGGGTTCTGGTTCTGCGGGTAGATGCAGACCGCGCCGGACGGGCAGCCCGCCCAGGAGCCGTCGGCGGCACCGGCGCTGCCGGTGCCCAGGGCGGTCAGGGCGGCGGTGGCGAGGCCGAGGGCGGCCAGGGCGTGGGTGATCCTGCGCATGGGGTGGTACTCCCTTGGCTGGTGCGGGGCCCGGCGATCGGCCGGACCGGTGCCCGTCAGCCTAGGAACGCGCGGGCGGCGGCGGTCCCTGACATCTGACAGGGGCGCGCCGCCTTGCCCCGGGCCGCCCCGCGCCCTCGGCCCGCGCCCCCCGGGGGGCGTCTCACCCGGGGGCGACCCCCGGCGTCTCACCCGGTGGCGACTCCCGGCGTCTCACCCGGTGGCGACTCCCGGCGTCAGGCCCAGCCGCTCCGGACGGGCCGGCGGGCGCAGCTGATCGGGCGTCAGCAGCTCGCGGCGGGCCTGCCAGGCGAGCAGCCGGACCCGGGCCTGCTGGTTGCGTTCCGCCGCCGCCCCGTCCGCGGCCGGAACGGCGTCCGCTTCGCGCATCAGCACCCGGGCCGGACGCTCCTCGGCACCGGGCAGGACGTCCAGGACGAGGAAACGCGAGCCCGGCGGGAAGACCACCTCCGGGTCCCCGTCCTCGGCGATCACGGACGTCCGGCGGCCGGTGGCCGACCACACCAGGAACTCCGCCGACGTCCCCGGAACGAGATCGGCCTCCGGAGTCCCGACCAGCGGTGCGGGCTCCGTCAGCAGCGCGTCCCGCACGTAGTGCCGCAGCACCTCCTCGTCCACGTCGGCGCCCAGCAGCACGGGGCCCCGGTGATTGGGCAGCCGGCGCAACCCGGAACCCAGACACGCCAGGTACGGGTCCAGCGCCCCGGGGCCGCCGGGCCGGCGGGCCGCCGCCACCAACTCGGCCCGGGACGCGGGGAGTCCGGTGTCCGCGTGGTGCAGGTAGACCGCTGCGAGGTCGTCCTTCAGGTCGTCGCGGGCCTGCGAACGCAGCGCCGGCAACCGCAGGGCGACCTGCTCGGCGCGGCTGGCGTAGCGGTGGAAGTGCGGGCCCAGCAGGGCCCGGAACGCCGCCCGTTCCGCGGCGGTGGACGGACGGCCGACGGCGAACGCGCCGTCCGGCGCGATGAGCCGGGATACGGCGGGGACCTCGGCCGGGCTGTCGCCGGCGTCGGTGCCGCTGACGCCGTTGCCGTTGCCGTTGCGGATGTCGCCGTCGCGGTCCGGCCCGGCCGTGGGGTCCACGGAGACGGCGACGGGTTCGGTGACGGCGGGTTCCACGGCGGCGGGTCGGGCGCCCGGATCGACGGGTGCCGTCGCCGGCTCGGTCACGGGCTCCGGTGCCGGTTCGGGGGCCGGTTCGGGCTCGGTGTCCGGTGCGTCGGGGAGCGGTGTACGGGCGGGGGTGGGTTCCTGTGTGCCGGTCGTGGTGTCGGGGCCGGCGGAGGTGGCTGCCCAGGTGGGCGGGTCGGGGAAGCCGGGGTCGGTGGTGGGGTCGGTGTCGTCCGGGGCCGGTCCGACGGGCGGCGCCGTCGGCTCGGGGGCGGGTTCCTGTGTGCTGGTCGTGGTGTCGGGGCCGGCGGAGGTGGTTGCCCAGGTGGGCGGGTCGGGGAAGCCGGGGTCGGTGGTGGGGTCGGTGTCCTGTCCGGGGGCGTCGGTGTCGTCCGGGTCCGGTGCGTCGGGGAGCGGTGTACGGGCGGGAGCGGGTTCCTGTGTGCCGGTCGTGGTGTCGGGGCCGGCGGAGGTGGCTGCCCAGGTGGGCGGGTCGGGGAAGCCGGGGTCGGTGTCCGGTGCGTCGGGGAGCGGCGCTCGGCCGGGCTCGGCCGGGTGGGCGGTCTCCAGTGCGGGGCCCGCGTTCAGGAGCAGCCCCGGTACTGCCGCGCCCGGGACGGTGAGCGCCGTCAGCAGGCCGTTCAGGGCGGCCAGCACCTCCGCCGGCACCGTACGGTCGGCCACGCCTGCGATGAGCACCGGACGGGCCGGGTCGGGGTCGAGCAGCCGCGGGCCGTGGTCCAGTGGCGGGTCCTCCGGGCGCAGCCACAGGCCGGCCGGGACCGCCTCCAGACGCCAGCCCGCCACCGGCGCGCGGTAGAGCGCGGGGCCGCAGGACGTGGTGCCGTCGGGCAGGGGACGCCAGGCCGAGGCGACGACGCGGCCGCGGCCGGGGGAAGCGGTCAGCTCGGTCAGCCACGGCTCCCAGCCGGGGATGCCGTCGGCGGCCAGGACCCGGGCGGAGCAGCCGTCCCCGGTGCGCATCGGCAGCCCGACGGCGGCCCGCACGTCGCGGCCCAGCTCGGCCGCGAGGGCGGCGGCCAGGGCGACCAGGGCCGTGGTGGGCGCCCAGGGCGCGCTGACCAGCAGTTCGTCCGGGGCCGGGCGGACGCGGCGCAGCCGCTCGGCGATGCCGGCGGCTGCGGGCAGCGGCGCACCGGGGTGACCGACCACCAGGACCAGGGTGCCCGGCGTCGCCGTGGCGCGGGCCAGCAGGCCGGGCCGGACGTCGGGGGCGGGCTCGTCGCGGAACCAGTAGCCGCGCGGCAGCACGGTCACCAGCGGGTCCCCGTCGAACGGGTCGCGGTCGCCGCCCGCCACGGGGGAGGGGGTGGGTGGTGGCGTCCGAGGGATCACCGGGCCGGTCGCTACCGGCACGGCCGTGCCTGCGGTCGGGGCGGGCAGGGACATCGGCGCGGGCAGGGCCGTCGGTGCAGGTGCGGGAACCGGTGCGGGGGAGGGGACAGCGGCGGGCACCGGGCCCGTCGCGACCGGTACCGGTACCGCCGTGCCCGCCACCGGCGCGGGCAGGGCCGTCGGTGCAGGTGCGGGAACCGGTGCGGGGGAGGCGACGGCAGCGGGCACCGGGCCGGTCACGACCGGCACGGCCGTGCCTGCGGTCGGGGCGGGCAAGGCCGTCGGTGCGGGCAGGGCCGTCGGGTCGGGGGAGGGGACGGCGGCGGGCACCGGTCCCGTCGCGACCGGCCCTGCGGTGCCCGCGGTGCCCGCGGTGCCCGCCGGGTCCACCGCCCGAGCCCGGGCCGCCGTAGCCGTAGCCGCAGCAGCAGCCGCGGCCGCCGCCGTCTCCGGCAGCGGCCACACCGGCCCGAGCCGGCGGGTGCGCCCGGCCGGGGTGCACAGCCACCAGGAGGACGGTTCGCCGTCCTCGGCGCCGCCGGTCAGCAGGGTCCCGTCGGGCCGCAGGGTGACGACGCCGTCGGGGGCGACGATGCTGGTGGCGGCGAGTTCGGCGATCCGCTGGGCGGGGCGCCGCCCGTCCGCCTGGTCGGCGGCCAGCCCGGAGGCGGCGAGGACCAGGGTGGCGGCCCGGCGGGCGGCCGCGGTGCGTGCCAGTTCGTCCAGGCCGGCGAGCAGGACGGGCTGCGCGTCGGCGGCCGCCGCCAGCACCGTCACGGTGCCGACCACGGCCGGCAGCAGGGCCAGCGCGTCGGCGAGTTCGGCGGGCAGCACCGCCGCCCCCTCCGGCGCACCCTCCGCCGGCCCGGGCGCGATGACGAAGTGCGGGCCCGCCTGGTGCAGCACCGCCGGGGCGGCGGGGACGTCGCGGTGACGGGTCAGCCAGCGCCGCACCGGCGCGGTCCCGGCGCTCACTGCTGCGCCCCTTCGGTGTCGTCGACGACGGCGGTCTGCACCTGGACGGTGCGCCGCCGGGTGATGTGCAGGGCCCGTCCGGGCGGGAACGCCCGGGGCTTGGTGTTGCCGAACAGGAAGCCTTCGCTCGGCGGGCAGGACAGCAGCACCGCCGGGGTGTTGACCTCCTCCAGCTTGCGCAGCAGCTGGTCCGAGGAGGCCCGTCCGATGCCGTTGGCGCTGCGCGCCACGATCAGGTGCAGGCCCAGTTCGGCGCCCTGCGCCAGGTAGTCCAGCAGCGGCGCGAACGGGTGGGCGGCCATCCCGCCGGGGGAGCCGGCGACCAGCTCGTAGTCGTCGACCAGGATGAACAGTTCGGGGCCCTCCCACCAGTCCCGCAGCCGCAGCCGCTCGGGCGGGATGTCCGCGCCGGGCAGCCGGTTGGCCATCGCCCGCGCCGCGCCGTCGACGATCTGGCGCAGCACGTCCACGGCGACCGCGTGCCCGAGCCGGTACTCCTGCGGCACCGCGCCCTGCAGCACCCGGCGGTAGTCGACCAGCATGATGCGGGCCTCGTCGGGCCGGTAGGCGCCGGTGATGCCGGCCGCGACCAGCTTCAGCAGGTTCGTCTTGCCCGACTCGCTGTCACCGACCACCAC
This sequence comes from Kitasatospora sp. NPDC059599, assembly GCF_042735125.1. Taxonomy (NCBI): domain Bacteria; kingdom Bacillati; phylum Actinomycetota; class Actinomycetes; order Kitasatosporales; family Streptomycetaceae; genus Kitasatospora; species Kitasatospora sp. NPDC059599. Next base: position 47,265 of record NZ_JBHWCL010000033.1, read on the forward strand.
CAGGTGCGGCGTCTCCTCGAAGTCGTGCCACAGCGTGTCCATCGACACGTCCTGCAGGCCCAGCGGGACGCGCAGCCGGCCCTCGGGCGCGGGCAGCGCGGCGGCGGGCAGCTGCAGCGGCAGCATCCGGACCTCGGGCGCGCGCGGCCCCGTCCAGTGCTCGGCGACGGCGTCGACCAGGTCCGCGACCCCGTCGCCGAGGTCGTCGGTGCTGCCGTTGCCGTCCATCCGGGGCAGCGCGGTGAGGAAGTGCAGTTCGTCCACGGTCAGGCCGCGGCCGGGGATCTTGGGCACCGTCCCCGCGACGCGCATGCCGATCGCGGAGTCGACCGGGTCGCCCAGGCGCAGCTCGAAGCGGGTGCCCAGCAGGTCGCGCAGCGCGCCGGTGACCTCGCCCCAGCGGGTGGTGCCCACGATCAGGTGGATGCCGTAGTTGAGGCCGCGCTGGGCGATCAGGGTCAGCGCCGGCGCGAGGTCGGCGAACTCCTGGCGCACGGTGTTCCAGCCGTCGACGACCAGGAAGACGTCGCCGTGCGCCTCCTGCGGCAGCTCACCGGCCGCCAGCATCCGCCGGAACGCCGACACCGAGTCGATGCCGAGCTCGGCGAAGCGCTGCTCACGCCGCGCGAGGATCGCGTTGACCTCCGCGACCGTGCGCACCACCCGCTCCGGGTCGTGCCGCCCGGTGACCCCGCCCACGTGCGGCAGCCCGCGCAGCGAGGACAGCGTCCCGCCGCCGAAGTCCAGACAGTAGAACTGCACTTCGCGCGGGGTGTGGGTGAGCGCGAGCGCCGTCATCAGGGCGCGCAGCAGGGTGGACTTGCCGCTCTGCGGACCACCCGCGATCCCCACGTGGCCGTCCGCTCCCGACAGGTCGGCGGTGAGCAGGTCGCGCACCTGCTGGAAGGGCCGGTCGACGACACCGACCGGAACGCTCAGCGTGCCGCGGCCCGCCGCGCCCTCCGTGGTCAGCCCGTGCTCCGGGTGCGGCGCCAGCGGCGGCAGCAACTGGTCCAGGGTGGGCGGCACCCCCAGCGGCGGCAGCCACACCTGGTGCGCCGGCGGCCCCGCGTCCAGCAGCATCCCGGCCGCGATGCCGAGCAGGCTGCCGCTCTCCTGCTCCTCCTCCACCTCCGGCTCCTCCAGGACCAGCACGGGCTGACGCGGCGCCACGTACCCGGTGCCGTACGCGGCGACCTGCCCGGCCGCGGCCTGCCGGCGCACGGCCGCGGGCCGCGGCGCCCGGTAGGGGCCGGACACGTACGCGGCCTTGAACCGGGTCAGCGTGGCGATGTCGCTGCGCAGGAACCCGTTGCCGGGCTGCGACGGCAGGTGGTACGCGTCCGGCACCCCCAGCACGCCCCGGCTCTCCATCGCCGAGAACGTCCGCAACCCCACCCGGTACGACAGGTGCGACTCCAGCGCGTGCATCCGGCCCTCGTCCAGCCGCTGCGAGGCCAGCAGCAGGTGCACGCCCAGCGACCGGCCCAGCCGGCCGATCATGATGAACAGCTCCATGAAGTCCCGGTGCGCGGCCAGCAGTTCGGAGAACTCGTCGACCACCACGAACAGCGTCGGCAGCGGCTCCAGATCGGCCCCGCCCGCCCGCGCGGTCTCGTAGTCCAGCAGCGAACTGTAGTTGCCCGCCGCCCGCAGCAGCTCCTGACGGCGCACCAGCTCACCGTGCAGCGCGTCCCGCATCCGGTCCACCAGCGCCGCCTCGTCGGCCAGGTTGGTGATCACCGCCGAGGTGTGCGGCAGCCGGTCCAGCCCCAGGAACGTCGCACCGCCCTTGAAGTCGACCAGCACGAAGTTCAGCACCTCCGAGGAGTGCGTCAGCGCCAGCGCCAGCACCAGCGTGCGCAGCAGCTCCGACTTGCCCGACCCGGTCGCCCCGATCAGCATCCCGTGCGGACCCATGCCGCCCTGCGCCGACTCCTTGATGTCCAGTTCCACCGGCGTGCCGTCCGCCGCGATCCCCAGCGGCACCCGCAGCCGGTCCGCGATCCCGCGCCGCGCCCAGCTCTGCACCACGTCGTGCCGGTGCAGGTCCCGGATGCCCAGCAGCGACGCCAGGTCGAAATCGCCCGCCAGCGGCTCCCCGGCCTCCACCCGGTCCCCGAGCCGGTACGGCGCCATCAGCGAGGCCAGCCGCCGCGCCGCCGGCAGCGACAACGCGTCCGGCCGCCCCAGCTCCGTCACCTCGTCACGGTGGTTGCGGTCCGCGCCGACCATCGCCAGCCGGCCCTCCTCGATCCGCAGCCGCAACCGGTGCCGCAACGGCTTCCACTCCAACGCGTCACCCAGGTCCAGCAGCACCGCGTTGCGCCACCCCGCCAGCGCCGCCCGGCTGCCCGCACCGGCCTGCGGACCGTCCAGCACGATCACCGTGAACGGCTCGTCCCGGCCCGGCTGCGCCTCCGGCTCCCACGGCCCGCGCCCCGCGAACTCCGCCCCCAGCAGCTGCTCCAGCTCCGCCGTCGACCCCGCCACCAGCCGCACCGGCCCCAGCGCGTCGGTGTCCACCGGGTGCAGCGCGTGCGGCAGCCACTTCGCCCACTCCCACTGCTCCCGGTGCTCCGCGTCCGTCACCACCGCGATCCGCAGCTCGTCCGGCGCGTGGAACAGCGCCAGCTGCGCCAGCATCGCCCGCGTCAGCGCCCGCGCCGCCTCCCGGTCGTCACCGCGCACCAGCACCTGGGCGTACCCGCGCACGTACACCGCGATCGGCTGGTCCGCGACCGTGCCGTAGGCGTGGATGAACCGCCGCAGCGCGTGCGCGCACAACGGCTCCAGGTCCTCCACCGGCTTCGTCGACAGCGGCGCCAGCCGCACCGCCAGCCGCTGGTGCCCCACCCCGACCCGCACGTCACCGAAGTCCGGGTGCGCGGCGCGCCGCTCCCACAGCCGCGAGGTCCGCACCAGCGACGCCGCCGCCCCCGGCGCCGGGTGCCGCCACGCCAGCGCCTCCTGCTGGCGCACGATGTGCCCGCGCACCTGACGGCGCATCTGCGACAGGTACCGCAGGTAGTCCCGCCGCTCGGCCCGCAACTCCCGCTTGCGGTCACTGGAACCGCGGATCAGCGACGTCACCAGCATGCCCACCGCCGACAGGCCCATCATGCCCATCGCCACGTAGCCGAGCATCCCGCCACCGTCACCGGGACGCAGGAACATGAACACCATCGACAGCGAGCTCAGCGCCATCGGCGCCATCGAGATCATGCTCGACATGCCGCTCTGCGCCTCCGGCAGCACCGGCGGCTCCTGCAACTGGATCTCGCCGTCGGGCATCGCCGGACCGGGGCGCCGGGGCGGACGGTCGACCAGCACCACACTCAACGAACGGCTCCTCGCACCAGGGGGGACGGCCGCGAAGCCCCCGCGGTCCGGGGCGCCGTCCGCCCAGGACCACGGACGGCGCCCCGCCCCGGGTTCACCCGCCGTACGGAACCCGCCACCCGCCGGTGAACCCCGCAGCCCCCGCGGCCCGTGGCCCAGGGTGAGGGAGACCGCCCCGCCGGGCGGGACGGCCCAGGCCGTACGGACGTGAGGAGAGCCTTGAACGGGAGCGCCAACGGGACCGCAGTCGCCGGACTGTGCCGACTGAGGTTCCACGCACCCGACGCGGTGTTCGACCTCGCGGTCCCCGCCGACGTGCCACTGGCCGACCTGCTGCCGGCCGTCCTCGCCCACGCCGGCGACGACCTCGACGAACAGGGCGCCGAACACGACGGCTGGATCCTCCAACGCCTCGGCGAACCACCCCTGGACGAAGAACTCGGCGCCGACGCCCTCGGCCTGCACGACGGCGAGGACCTCCACCTGCGCCCGCGCCGCGACCCCCTGCCCGAAGTCCACTACGACGACCTCGCCGACGGCGTCGCCACCGGCATGCGCGAACGCCCCGACACCTGGCGCCCCGCCCTCACCCACCACGTCGCCCTCGCCCTGGCCGTCACCGCCCTCGCCGGCGGCCTCGCCCTCCTCCTCCTGCCCGGCCCGCCCCACCTGCGCGCCGGCGCCGCCGCCATCACCGGCCTGTTCCTGCTCCTCGGCGCCCTCAGCGCCTCCCGCGCCGTCGGCGACGCCGGCGCCGGCACCGCCCTCGGCACCACCGCCGTGCCCTACCTCGCCCTCGCCGGCGCCCTCCTCACCACCGGCACCGGACCCTCCGCCACCGGAGCCCGCCTCCTCGCCGGCGGCTGTGCCGGCGCCGGAGCCGCCGTCCTCGCCATGGCCGCCGTCGGCTGCTCCGCCCCGCTCTTCCTCGGCCTGGTCCTGCTCGCCCTGCAGGTCACCACCGCCGGCGCCCTGCTCCTCGCCGGCCTCACCGCACCCGCCACCGCCGCCGTCCTCGCCGTCCTGCCCGTCGCCGCCGCCTCCTTCCTGCCCGGCCTGAGCTTCCGCCTGTCCGGCATGCGCCTGCCCGCCCTGCCCCGCAACGCCGAGGAACTCCAGGAAGGCATCGAAGCCGTCCCCGCCGCCTCCGTGCGCTCCCGCAGTGCCGTCGCCGACGACTTCCTGACGGCCTTCCACCTCACCCTCGCCCCCGTCCTCGCCCTCGCCCTGGTCACCCTCACCGGCCAGGACGGCTGGGCCCCCACCGCCCTGACCTGCGCCCTCGCCCTCCTGCTCCTGCTGCACTCCCGCGGCATCGGCAGCATCCCCCAGCGCCTGGCCGTCCTCGTCCCCGGCGCCCTGGGCCCCGCCCTGCTCACCGCCCACCTCGCCGCCGGCCAGTCCACCGCCGCCCGCCTGGGCCTGCTCGCCGCCCTGCTCGCCACCGCCGCCGTCCTGGCCGCCGTCTCCTGGACCGTCCCCGGCCGGCGCCTGCTGCCCTACTGGGGCCGCGCCGCCGACCTCCTGCACACCCTCGCCGCCGTCACGGTCCTCCCGCTCGCCCTCGCCGCCGCCGGCACCTACCACGGGCTGCGCGCCATCGCCGGCTGAACCCCGCCGCCACCCGACCGCGCCCCGCCGGCCCCACGCCCCGCCCCGCCCCCGAGGAGAACCACGCCATGCAGTCGAAGCGCGACCAGGTGCAGGCCCACCTGTTCGTGATGGGCCGTCTCGCCACCGGCATGCTCCGCGGCGAACCCGACGCCCCCGACGCCCCCACCGGACGCACCTCCCGCGGCATCGTCACCGGCACCGTCCTCGCCGTCCTCGCCTGCCTGGGCGCCACCGTCTACGGCGTCCTCGTCCCCGGCGGCGCCACCGGCTGGAAGAAACCCGGCACCCTCGTCCTGGTCAAGGAGAGCGGCGCCCGCTACCTCTACCTCGACGGCACCCTGCACCCCCTGCTCAACGAGACCACCGCCCGCCTGCTCGCCGGCGACCAGCTCACCGTCGACCAGGTCAGCACCCACTCCCTCGCCGACACCCCGCGCGGCACCCCCCTCGGCCTCCTCGGCGCCCCCGACGGCCTGCCCGAACCCGGCCGGCTCACCACCGCCCCCTGGCTCGCCTGCGCCGCCCTGCGCCCCAGCCCCTCCGGCGACCGCCGCCCGCACCTGGCCCTCGCCGTCGACCCCGCCACCCGCGGCACCGCCCTCACCGACAACCAAGCCCTCCTGGTCACCGCCCCCGACGGCACCACCCACCTCCTGTGGCACGGCCGCCGCCTGCGCCTGGACACCCGCAACGGCGCCCGCCAGGCCCTCGGCCAGAGCGCCGCCACCGCCCAGCCCGTCCCCCAGGCCTTCCTCAACGCCCTGCCCGCCGGCCCCGACCTCGCCGCCCCCGACCTCGACCAGCGCGGCACCCCCGGCCCCGACCTCGCCACCCACCCCACCCGCATCGGACAACTCTTCACCGGCCCCAACGGCGACCACTACCTCCTCACCCCCGCCGGACTCACCCCGCTCACCCCGATGGCCTTCGAACTGCTGCGCAACGACCTGCGCACCCAGCAGAGCGCCTACCAGAACGCCGCCGTCACCCCCGCCGACGTGGGCGCCGCCGACCTCGCCGCCCACAGCGCACCCCCCGCACCCGCCGCCACCGCCGCCACCGCCCTGCCCACCACCGTGCCCGAACTCCTGACCGCCCCCCAGGGCCGCGACGTCTGCGCCGAACTGCGCCCCGGCGACCCCGGGCCCACCACCGCCGTCACCCTCGTCGACGACACCGCCCTGCAGGGCTCCGCCCCCACCGCCCAGCCCGGCGTCGAGGCGCCCTGCGCCACCGCCGACACCATCGCGGTGCGCCCCGGCGGCGGCGCCCTGGTCCGCGCCCTGTCCACCGCCGGCACCGGCGCGACCCTCTACCTGGTCACCGACAACGGGGTGAAGTACCCGCTGCCCTCACCCGCCGTCGCCAAGCAGCTCGGCTACGGCGACGCCGCCCCGCCGGGCATCCCCGAGGCACTGCTGACCCTGCTGCCCACCGGCCCCAGCCTCGACCCGGCCGCCCTCACCGGCACCCCCGCCACCCCCGCGCCCGCCGCCCCCGCACCCGCCTGCCCGCGGTGAACCCGCCGCCGACACGGCGCCGTTGACCTGAAATGAACCCGGCATCCTCAAGCCCGGGCCGACGAAAGGAACCACCCGATGGCCCCCAACCTGCAGACAGACGACGCGGTCGTCCGCGGCATCCTGGCGACCCTGGAGAGCCACATGGACGCGATGACGCGCGCCGGCACGGAGGTCGAGAACGTCAACAGCGAGGTCCAGCAGCACTTCAAGGCCGCCTGCAGCACCCAGTACCAGGGGAAGATCCAGGACTGGCAGCACCGCTACCAGCAGCTCAAGAACGCCTACCAGACCTTCCACGGCAGCTTCAGCGCCGGGCACGGCCAGGTCAACACCGCCCACGACGAGGCCGCGGGCGTCGGCGCCAACTGGGGCGGCGCCTCCGCCGACATCTACAACGGCCTCAACCCCTGACCCCGCCCCCCGCCACGCCCGCCCCACCCGACGACCCCACCCGACGACCCCACCGAGAGGACCCCCGATGGCCAACATCATGCTCAACCACGCCAACATCGACGAGGCCGCCGACGCCCTCACCCAGGCCGGCCAGGGCATGCACACCGCCATGGACAACTGCATGGCGGCCATCAAGACCGCCGAGGCCCAGCTGAGCGGTGACCTCGCCACCGCCGCCCACGCCTTCTACCAGGTGCTCGCCACCCAGAACGGCACCATGAACGACGACATCGTCAAGGGCGCCGAGGTCCTGCGCACCATGCACGGCCTGCTGCGCGACGCCGACAAGCGCGCCGCCGCCGGCATCGGCTGATGGGCACCCCCACGGAGCCCAACTACGAGCACACGCTCAGCGTCCACAAGGAGGACCTCCAGTACTTCGCGAACACGGAGATCGGTGCCCTGCTGGACGACCTGAACAAGAACTCCGGCTACAACGTGATGCAGCGCTACGCGGGGATGCTGGACGACACGGGCAACTCGCTGCTGGTGGGCAACAGGCTGTTCTTCGCGGACTCGGTCGTCCTCGACTTCAAGAACCTGGCCACCGGCCTGGCCACCGACCTCGGCACCCTCAAGGCCCAGATGCGCCAGGCCCAGGTGAAGATCCAGCTGACGCTGACCATCATGGACGAGGCCCACGAGGAAGCCATGACGGCGGCCGAGATGATGGAGGTCCTCACCAAGGTGTCGGGCGCCGCTCCGCCCAAGTCAGGCAAGTAACACAGTAGTTGACCGTACAAGGCATGTGGGGGCACTGATGGCCGGGACCTGGGAGCAGGTGCTCGCGTTCTTCGCGGGCCCGGACCAGAAGATCGTCGACAGGAGCAAGGTCGCGGAGCTGCCCGCCGGGGCCAAGTCCTGGATCAGGCCGGACCAGGTCCAGAAGGGTACGTCCGGCGCCAACTTCTACTTCGGCACAACAAAGGACACCGGGCGTGCGGACACGGCCAAGACGGGCGAGAGCAAGCCCGACGTGTGGTGGGCGTGGAACTACACCTTCAACAGTGTCAACCACTTTGTCCTGATCGGGATCCCGGTCAACTACACGGACTGGGGCAACGACGCGGACAAGCCGCTGTCCCAGTTCATCCACCAGCACGAGGGGATCCTCGGGCCGCTGGCGGGCGGCGGCGGCAACGGCACGGTCGACCCCCGGAGCCTGCGGGTCGCCGCGCAGGGCCTGCGGGACGTGGGCACCTGGCTGGACACCTGGTACCCGCGGACGAAGAAATGGGCCGACCTGATCGACGGCCCGGACAGCAACTGGCAGGGCGACGCGGCCGGCGAGTTCAAGATGCTGCTCAAGCGGTACGCGCTGGAGATGGAGACCATGCGACTCCAGCTGGACACGGTGAAGCACCCGGCGGACCTGGAGGCGGCAGCCGACCAGATACCGAAGACGGTCAACGGCCTCTACACCGTCCACAAGGATTGGTGGGACTCCGGGGATCTGTGGCCCTCCCACGCCATCTACTGGGCGCTGGCGGAGGAGATGGACGGCCAGAGGCCGGTGTTCGACGCCAACGGCCAAGTGACGTCCATCCCCTCCAAGACGCTCGGCGACGCCACCCAGGACGCCTTCTACGTCGCCCTGGAGAAGAAGGCGAAGGAGATCTGGCTGTCCAACGTCGTCATGTACCTCGACGCGCGGAAGGGCATGTACGGCACCGGGACGGATCCGACGGACGCCCTGGCCACCTCCTACTCCACGCTGGTCGCGGACTTCGGCCGCGGCTACGTCAACATCAGCCTGGACCTGCCCACCGCGGCGCCCCCCGGCCCGGGGGCGGGCGACGGCACCGGTGGTGACGGCAAGGGCGGTGCCGGCGGCGGCAAGGGCGGTGACGGCAAGGGCGGCGACCTCGGCCTGGGTGACGGCGCCGGCGGCGGTGGCGGCGGTGGCGGCAGCAAGTTCGACCTGTCGGGCGGCGCCGGCGGCGGCAAGGGCGGCGACGGCAAGGGCGGCAGCTCCAAGACCCACCTGCCGCCGCCGCCCCCGGTCATCGGGGCCGGCGGTGGCGGTGGCGGCGGCGCCGGCATCGGGGGCGACGGCGCGGGCACGCCGATCCTCGACAAGGACCACAAGCCCGTCCTCGACGCCAACAAGAAGCCGGTGCTGCTGCCCCCCGGCGGCTACATCGGCAAGGACGGCCAGGTCTACGACGCCAACGGCCAGAAGGTGCTCGACAAGAACCACAAGCCGGTGATCGTCCCGCCGGGCTCGGACGTCCCGCCCGGCACCGGCGGCGGCATCTACGGGCAGAACGCCAAGGTGCCCAAGGGCTCCAAGATCCGCGACGACGGGACGGTGGTCGGCCCCGACGACAAGGACGTGCTGGACCGCGACGGCAACCCCGTGGTGGTGCCCAAGGGCGGCTCCATCGCCGGGGACGGCACGCTGCTCGACTCCACCGGCCGTCCGATCTCCGACATCTCCCAGCGCTACACCGACCGGCAGCACGCCATCGACGCGATGGTCGGCAGCGGCGGCAGTGGCGGCGGCGGTGGCGGGACCGGCAGCGGCGGCGGCATCCGTCCGCCGTCCACCGGGTCCGACTGGAACCTGGACCTCGGCTCCTCCTTCGGCGACTACGGCTCCGGCTCGACGTCGGGCGCAGGCTCGGCCTCCGGCAGCGGCGGCCTGGGTTCCTACGCCGGCCTCTTCGGCTCCGGCGGGGGAGTCGGCGGCTCCGGGGGCACCCCGTCCGGCGGCGGCTCGATGCCCAAGCTGGTCGGCTCCGGCGGCGGGCTGAGCCCGCAGGCCATCGAGAACAGCGGCGGGCTGGCCCCGGGCGGCAAGACGGCCGCCGCCGCGGCCGCCGAGTCGGCGGCCGCGGAGAAGGCCGCGCTGCAGAAGGCCTCCGCGATGGCCGCCGAGGAGCAGGCCGCGATGCGCGGCCGGTCGATGTCCACCAGCGGCGGCGGCATGCCGATGATGCCGCCGATGGGCGGCGGCATGGGCGGCGGCATGGGCGGCCAGGGCGAGAAGGACCGTCAGCGCACCACCTGGCTCGCCGAGGACGAAGAGGTCTGGGGCACCGAGACCGGTGCGGTCAACGGCGTGATCGGCCGCTGAGCGGCACACGGCCCACCAGCAGCCCACCAGCAGGGGGGCGGCGTCCCGGGAGCGGGACGCCGCCCCGGGAAAGAACGGAAAAGGCATGTCGTACTCGTTCGAGGACCAACTGAACCAGGCCATGGCCTCGTTGGAGGAGCAGAAGGAGAGGCTGGCCGAGTCGACGCGCAAGATGCAGGCGATGACCGCCGAGGCCAGGAGCAAGGACCGGATGGTCACCGCGAAGGTCGGCCCCCAGGGCGAACTGCTCGCGCTGACCTTCCACACCACCGCCTACCAGTCCATGGCCCCGGCCGAGCTGAGCACCGTGCTGAAGGACGTGCTCAACGAGGCCAAGGCCCGGATGGGCGACCGGATCACCGCCGAGATGCGCACCTTCGAGGGCGTCGGCGAGAGCCTGCGGCTGGGCTTCACCGGCGATCGCGGCGACGAGGACCTGTTCGGGGCCGGCGGCGGACTGGACCTGGACGCGCTGCTCGCCCCGCTCACCGCGATGCGCCCCGGCGCCGACCGGACGGCCAAGTCCCGCAAGCAGGAGGAGTTCAATGGCTAACACGCTGCGCAAGGACGAGGGCCTCAAGGCGGCGTTCACCAACTTCGACGACGTGGCCGCCCTCGTGGAGAAGATCAACACGGAGATCGTGGACATCAACACCAAGAACGTCAAGGCCGGCGGCGGCGACGACATCGGCAAGCAGTACCACGAGAAGATCGACAAGCCCACCGCGGACCTGACCGGGCTGACCACGCAGATCCGCAACAAGCTGAAGGCGATGTCCGCGCACGGCCAGGGCACGGCCGACCTCTTCGACGCCGCCGACGAGCACAACCTCGGCCTGGTCTGAACCGCCCTCGCCAGGGCCTGACTCCGGGCCTGCCCGCCCGTCCCCGCACCCCCGTACCACCAGCCCCGCCCCCGGAGGCCCTGCCGCCATGTCCCACTCGTCCATCCACGTCTCCCCGGGCGTGGCGCAGTTCTTCCACATCATCTCCGGCATGCCCTGGCCGGAGTCCGACGAGGGGCTGCTGCGGGACGTCCGGGACGACTACCTCGCGCTGGCGGAGGACCTGCCGAAGCTGAGCGAGTACATCCTCGACGCGGTGCAGACCTGCGACAAGAGGATGGAGGGCGAGGCCGCCAAGGCCTTCAGGAAGGAGTGGGGCCAGTTCGTCAACACGGACCAGACCCAGGACCCCCTGCGCAAGGCCGCTGAACTCTGCACCCAGCTGTCCGAACTGGCCGGCAAGGTCGCCAACACCGTCGAGTACACCAAGTGGATGGCGATCGGTCAGCTCGTCCAGCTGCTCATCGAGATCGCCTTCGCCATCGCCTGGTCCGTGTTCACCGGCGGCTTCTCCCTGGTGCAGCTGGAGTGGCAGAAGATCCTGACGCGGCAGTTCCTTCTCCAGCTGCTGAAGAAGCTCGCCCAGCTGATCGCCATGCACACCTTCGGCGGCATCGTCGGCGGCCTGATCCTGGACGCCATCATCCAGGGCATCCAGTTCAACCACGGCGACCGGCACGAGTGGGACAAGGACCTCACCAAGCAGGCGGCGATCTTCGGCGCGATCAGCGGCGCCATCGGCGGGCCGCTCAGCCTGATCGGCGAGGGCCTGGGCAAGCTGATCGGCCCCCGCCTGGCCAAGCTGTTCGTGGAGAGCGCGCTCAACGACGTCATCAAGGGGCTGACCGGGATAGGCCTCAAGGGAGCGGGCAAGGAGCTCGGGGAGGGCGCCGCGGCCGGCGCCCTCAAGGGGACGGCCAAGGACCTGGCCGAGAGCGTGGCGGGCGGAGCCCTCAAGGGGGCGGGCAAGGACCTCGGGGAAGGCACCGCGGCCGGCGCCCTCAAGGGCGCGGGCAAGGGGTCGGGCAAGGAGGCCGGCCAGGGCCTCGGCCACCTGCTCGGCGACGAGGCGGCCGAGAAGTTCGCGCGAGGCATCTCCAACCTCCTGAAGGAGAACGCCCAGTACCTGGCCAAGGGCTTCAAGGCCGGGCGCAAGGTGGGCGCCGCGACCGGCGAGAAGTTCGTGCGCGAGCTCGGCGAGCTCTTCGAGAAGGAACTCGGCCAGGAACTGGGCAGCAAGTTCGCCCGGGAGATGGGCGAGCACCTCGGCAGGCAGTTCGCCGAGCACTCGCTCAAGACGGTGATGAAGGAGAGCAGCAAGGAAGCGATCAAGGAGACCCTGGAGAACCTCGCCAAGGACGGCGGCCGGGCCGCGCTCACACCCGAACTCAAGCTGCTGGTCGAGAAGATGCCCGAACTCGCGGGCGGCGTCAACAAGATGAACAAGATGTTCCACCTCGGGCACGTGCTGGGCAGCCAGTTCGAGTCGGGCATCAACCAGTACCTCACCGAGGGCATCTACAACACGATCTACAACGGCGAGTGGCAAGCCAGCGGGATGAGCTTCCTCGGCGGCTTCATGATGGGCGGGATGCGCCACATGATCATGGGGCTCGCCTCGCCGCTGACCCTGCGGTACGCGGACTTCGTCCGCGGCCTGGAGAGCTCCCGGATCACCGAGGAGTCCGGCCCCAACTACCCCATGACCCACCCGCTGACCTTCCTCTCGGTGATCAGCAACATGGGCGGCCACTCGGCGCCGTTCCCGGTGCCCCGGCGGCCCGGGCACATCGACCAGATCAACGCGCCGCGGCTGTCCGGCGGCGACGGCGCCCCGCTCAGGTCGGACGGCGCCTCACTGTCCGGCTCGTCAGTCCTCGCCGGGAACCACCACCGGGAGGAGAACGGCGACGGCGTCCTCGCCGACCCCAAGGGCAAGACCAGCCACGACTCCTCCGTCGACGGCGGGTCGGGCCCGAAGGCCCCCGCGCCGAAGGTCGCGACGGAATCCGGCGCCAAGTCGCCCGTGACCGGCCCGACCGCCGAGACGCCGAAGCCCACCGGCAAGCGGGACACCGACCCCGGGCCCGCCACCAGGACCCGCACGGAGACCGACACCCCCCAGAAGGCCGAGAACCCCCCGAAGGCCGGCACCCCGCAGAAGACCGGGGGCCGCGGCGGCGAGACCGCGACCGCCGACAGCCAGGGCGGTGCCACCAAGGCGCAGCACCAGTCCCCGCCCGGCCAGGACCGTCGCACCACGGTCCGCGACGAGCACGACGAGCCGGTCGCGCACGAGCGCACGACCGCCACGGACGGCGGGCCGGCCGGCCCGCCCGGACGGCAGACGACGGGCAACGGGTCCGCCGCCCCCCACCCCGACAACGGACCGCAGCCGCACAAGGACGTCCCCGGCGCCGGCCCGGCGGCCCCGGTCCGCACCAGCAGCGACGACGCCGGCGGCGTCCGCAACGACGGCAACGGCTCCGGCAATGGCAGTGGCAACGCCCACGGCAACGGCGACAGCCCCGCGCCCGGCCGCCCCGACCCGAAGAACCCCGACCCGAAGAACTCCGACCCGCAGCGCCCCGACCCGCAGGGCCCGGTGCCGCCCGCCACCCCGCCGCGCGACCCCAGGCCCGACGGGCCCACCGACCCGAAGGGCCCCCACGACCCGTCCACCCCGGGCCCCGGCCCCTCCGCCCCCACCACCTCCCACACCCCCTCCGGCCACACCTACCACCGGGTCGACGCCCCCGAACACGCCAAGGTGCCCGCCGGCGACGAACGCCGCACCACCTGGCACGACAAGCAGCAGGAGATCGCCGAGCGGCACGACGCCGTGCTCGCCGAGGCCGAGGCGAAGGAAGCCCTGCACGGCGCCATCGAGGAACACCTGATCGAGGGCCACGCCGACCTGCCCCGGGACCTGCGCGCCCTGACCGGCCCCGGCACCGAAGCGTGGCGCCGCACCGCCACCGACCTGCAGACCGACATCGAGGCCCGCCCGCACGAGCGGGAGGAAATCCTCGCCGGCGCCGCCGACCGCCTCGAACTGGCCGGCGCCCGCGAACTCGCCCTCCGGGTTGCCGTCAGCCGCTTCGACCACCTGCTGACCGAACGCGGCCTCGACCCGGCCGCCACCGGCGGCGACCACCCGCTCGCGGAGATCCGCCGCGAGGCCTCCGAACACTTCCGCTCCGACGCCGAACGCGACATCGCCCAGGTGTACGCCACCCGCGCCGACGTCACCCCCGAACGCAACGCCCTGGCCGCCCGGGCACTGGAGAACCGGCTGCGCCGGGCCGCCGGGGACCTGGACGTCCGTCAGGCACGCGCCACGCAGACCGAACGGATCGAACGGGCGGTGGAGGACGCCCACGCCGACTGGAAGCGGGAGAACCTCACCGAGACGGACCGCGCGCTGCTGGACGCCGTCGGCGTGCCGAAGGACGCCCGGGTGTCGGAGGAGGCCCGCGACCAGGTCGCCGAGGCCATGCGGGAGCGGCTCGCCGAGTTCCACGGCCGCTACCAGGACCGTACGACCCTGCACGTCGACGAGGCCGAGCCGGGAGCCGGCCGCCGGGACGAGGACACGTTCCTGGCGATCCGGGACGAGAACGGCGACGACCTCGCCGCCCTCGACCCCACCCCCCGCGGGAAGGACCGGCTCGAAGCCGACTTCCGGGACGTCTTCGAGAGCCACAAGGGCGGCCTGTCCCACGACTTCACCGTCCAGGCGGTCCGCGAGACCGTGCTGCAGCGCTCCATCGACGCGGTGAAGGACGCGGCCGACGCGTGGAAGACCAGCGCCCCCGACCAGTTCGGCTCCGACACGCTGGCGAAACTCGGCCTGGCCGACGGCCCGTCCCCGCGTGCGGTGGCCACCGCCCGCGCCGACCTCGCCCGCCGCACCGACCGCCTGGTCACCGAGCACACCGCCGCCGACCGCGACCCGGCCCGGCTCAAGGAGGAACTGGACCGACTGACCTCCCCGGCCGCGGTCAACCGCCTGCTGGCCCTGCACGGTGCCCGCGAGAAGGCGCTGAGCGCCGCCGAGGAGACCGCCCGCACCAAGGTCCCGCACGACCTGGGCGACCCCGACGCCACCGACCACCGCACCGACCCGGCGGCCACCGTCGAGACGGCCCTGGGACGGCCGGCGCGCGGCAGCCGCACCGACGCCCCCGAACCGCCGGCCTCCGCCGCGGCCCGGCGCGTGCGCGAGGGCTACACCGAGCGGGTCCGCGCCGCGTTCGAGGAGAACTTCCGCTCCCTGCTGCGCGACCCGGGCGCCGACCACAAGGCGGGCCTGACCGAGCAGTTGAAGCAGTGGCACAGCGAGCGCGAGCGGCTGACCGAGGGCCTGGAACAGCACGTGGCCTTCGAACGCGCCGTGCTGCCCGCCCGCGAACACGCCGCCGCCGGCTACGACCGCCTCGCCGAGGGCCGCCGAGTGTCGGAGGAAGCGGTCCAGGAGCTCAAGACCCGCTACGGCGGCGAGTTCTTCGACGCCTACAAGGACCACTGGGGGCCCGAGGACCTCGACGGCGAACGCTGGCGCGGCCACGAGGCGGCCAACGAGAACGTCTTCGGCCGCCGCCCCGCCGAGGAGCAGGCCAAGGCCGAGACCGATCACAGGCCCGAGGCCGAGGCTGAGCCCGAGCACAAGCCCGAGACCGAGTCGACCCCCGAGCACAAGCCCGAGACCGAGCCCGAGCCGACCCCCGAGCACAAGCCCGAGACCGAGCCGAGCCCCGACCACAAGCCCGAGACCGAGCCGACCCCCGTACCCGGGCCCCTCACCCCGTCAGGCCCGCTCGTCCGCCCCCGGGACACCGTCCGGGAGCAGCCTTCGGGCACGAAGCCGGGCGGGGACCGCCCGGAAGGTCACGAACTCGTCGAGCAGGGCGACCGCCGCCCGGACACCCCCGCACCCGAGGACCACCGGCCCGCGACGGTCGGACCGCTGCAGGAACAGGAACGCCGGACGCTCCTGACGACCCGGCAGGACCACGAGGCCACCGGGCCCCGCCGTGACGAGCAGGAGCAGGTACACCAGGAGCCGGCCCGGAAGGAGCGCGAGGCCGCTCAGGAGACCGTCCACCCGGTGGCGCAGCGCACGCCCGCGAAGTCCCCGCACTCGGACTCGGACGACGACTGGAGCACCGGCGGAACGGACGACGAATCGTCCGCCCCCAGGAATGCGGCGGCCCAGATCACCCAGGCCACCCAGGCGGTCCACCTCACCGAGACCGAGCCGGAGACCCCGCCGGTGACCCAGCCGCAGCCCGAGCCGGAGGCCCAGCCGGAGATCGAGCAGGGCTCGGTGCTGGACCTCCCCGTCGAGCCCCTGCCGGCGGGCTCGTTCGAGGCCGCTCAGCTGTGGCGCACCCGTGACCGGCTTCCGGAGTTCCACATCCAGGACCACACGCTGATCACGTGGCCCCGCGAGGGCGACACGTCCGGCCTCCCGGAGGCCCCGGACGTACTCTTCCAGCACGCGGTCGACCTGATCGAAACCCGGCTGCAGTCCATCCTCGACCGGGCCGAGGACGTCATCCATGACCCCCAGGCCCGAAACGACGACCGCGACGCCGCCCAGGTGCTGCTCGACACCCACGCCGTGCTGGCGGGCGACGGCTGGTCGCCCGCCTACATCAGCGAGTTCCTCCACCTGCAGATGCGGCTGCGCGCCAGTACGGTGCCCAACCTGTTCCCGGAGCGACTGTTCGAACAGAACCCGCAGCCCCTGGAGGGGGGCGGGTATTCGGGATTCCGCATGTTGACCGCCTACGAATTCCCGGACGGCCCGATACCGAGGGAGCACGACGGCGGCTCGCTGCGCGGCAGCAACGGCGCCGCCGACGCGTTCTACACGTGGCTGGAGGACGAAGCAGGCGGGCACCCGGGCTACATCGCGGATTGGGAGGGAACCCAGGGCGGCGGATCCTGGGAGGGGTCTCCCCTGAGCGCGAAACTGATGTTCGCCCACTTCCGCCCCGGTGACGGGGTGGAAGCGGAGTACCTGTTGCGCAACCTCGGCTCCGCACACGACATCGTGTACAGGCAGGACTACGTCCGCAGCATGGTGGCCCAGCACGTCTTCACCCACGAGTTCCTGAAGAAGACGGAGCTGCCGAACGTGGACCGCGCCACCGGGCAGGTCGCCCTGTTCCGGCTGGAAAGCCAGCGGCACATCGACAACATCACCGGCAGCGAAGACCGGCAGCAGGGCCGGCCGATGCCGCTCCTGCGGGGGCCGGCCGAGTCGTTCAGCCTGCTGTCGCCCTTCAAGGAACCGCACAGCACCAGCGACAGCGGCCCGTTCTACGTCACGGTCCAGACCGTCCCGATCCACCGGGTGTTCGGGACCCACCTGCAGGGCCGGTACGAGAATCTCAACTCTCCGATCTTCGGCGGTGAGGACGAGTTCGTCGTCATGTCGGCGGGCAGGGAGATCATCTTCAACGGCATGACCGTGCCCCTCACCCCGCGCCAGCGGGCCGAGGAGCAGCAGGCCGCCCAGAACGCACAGAACGCCCAGAACGCCCAGCCCGTCCAGCCCGCCCAGGCGCCGGCAGCCCCCGCCGTCGTGACTCCGCCGGCGCAGGTGCCGGGTCCGGCTGTGCCGCCCGTTGCTCCGCACGCGGTGCTGCCCGCCTCGGCCTGGGCCGACATCAGGACGTCCGCGCCGCCCGCGCGGATGGAGACGGAGCGCTTCGACCCCCTCGTGCGCGGGCAGGCCGGCCCGGGCGACATCGCCGGCCCCGGCGTGCGCGA
This sequence comes from Kitasatospora sp. NPDC059599, assembly GCF_042735125.1. NCBI lineage: Bacteria > Bacillati > Actinomycetota > Actinomycetes > Kitasatosporales > Streptomycetaceae > Kitasatospora > Kitasatospora sp. NPDC059599. The sequence goes on from NZ_JBHWCL010000033.1 coordinate 64,904, forward strand.
CCAGTACGAGAACCGGCAGCCGAGCCTGGGCGGGCTGCACGGCGCCGAGACCGCGATCAGCTACGACGTGCGGCGCTTCGAGGCCCAACCGGGTCACTGGGTCACCGAGTTCACGCTGAACCTGCACCTGCAGGGGCCGGACGGCCGCCCGCTGCCCACGCACGAGGCCACGCGGATGCTCGACCGGGTCCGGGCGGTGGTCGACGAGCGTTTCAACGAACGCTTCCGCCTGCCCGGCGGGGACCAGGTGCACCTGCGGGTGGACGGCACGCAGAACGAGGCGGGCGCGCACCGCGCGATCACCGTGGTTCCCGGTCGCGACCGCAGCGACCAGCTCACCTGGTACGACGAGAGCCCGCCCGGGGTGCTGCTGCACGAGGTGCTGCACTTCCTGGGCCTGCCGGACGAGTACGTCGAACGGGCGGCGACGCCGGGTGACGCGTTCGCGCTGCGCCGGCGCGACCGGTGGGCGGGTGAGGACGGGGTGATGGGCACCTCGGCCCACCGGGACGACTTCACGGTGCTGCCCCGGCACCTGGAGCGGATCGAGGAGGTCCTGCGTTCCGGTCCGGTCGTGCGTGATCTGACGTTCGCCCAGTACCGGTCCGGCTCGACGGTCCCGACCGCCCCGGCGCCGCACGCCCCGGGCACCGGCGCCGTCGCCCCGGCGCCGCCCCGCACCCCGGC
>NZ_JBHWCL010000034.1:0-65204 GCF_042735125.1 Kitasatospora sp. NPDC059599
GGAGCCGGCCCGGCCCTGTGGAGTGCGAAGCGGCCCGCTGTCAGGCCCCCAGGGAGGTGAGCAGGCGGGCCACCTCGTCCGTGACGGCCCGGCGCGCGGGCTCGAAGCACTTGCGCGAGTCCGTCAGATCGGGGTCGGCGGCCAGCATCTCCCGGACGACGCCGGTGAAGACCGTGGTCAGCCGGGAGGAGATGTTGATCTTCGTCATGCCGGCGGCGATCACCTGGGCGAGCTCCTCGTCGGCCACGCCCGACGAACCGTGCAGCACCAGCGGCACCGGCAGCGCCTCGCTCAGCGTGGTGACCAGGTCCTTGTCCAGGACGGCGGTCCGCTCGCGCATGCGGTGCGAGGAGCCGACCGCGACGGCCAGCGCGTCCACCCCGGTGGCCTGGACGAAGGCCAGCGCCTCGTCCGGGTCGGTCCGCACGCCGAACGCGTGCGCGCCGCCCTTGCCGCCCACCTTGCCGAGTTCGGCCTCGACGAAGACCTCGCGCTCGTGGCACCAGGCGGTCAGCTCCGCCGTGGCGCGGACGTTCTCCTCGTACGGCAGGTCGGAGTAGTCGACCATGACGGACCGTGCGCCCGCCTCGACGCCCGCGCGGATCATGTCCGGGTCGGTCAGGTGGTCGAGGTGGACGGAGAGCCCGGCGGCGGAGTCCTCGGCCAGGGCGAGCGTCGCGCGCAGCAGCGGCATCATGCCGCCGTGGTAGTCGATGCAGTTCTTGCTGATCTGGAGGACCAGCGGGATTCCGGTCTCCTCGGCGGCGGCGACGATCGCCTCGCCCGTCTCCAGGTGGATGACGTTGAAGGCCAGTGCGCCGACACCGGCTGCGCGTGCGGCGTCGACGATCGACGCGGTGGGGACCAGCGGCATGATCGGGATTCCTTTGCTTGGTGGGCGTGCCACTGCGTGCGGCGGTGCGCGAAGGGGCGGTGTGCAGGGCGGCGGTGTGCAGGGCGTCGGTACGCGGAGCGGCGGTGCGCGAAAGGGCGGGGAGCCGGGCGGCGTCCGGGCCGAGCGGCGGACGGGGGCGGCCCACCGGGCCGGAGCCGCGGCGGGCCGCCCCCGTCGGGAGGTGGGCCCGGACCGGTCAGCCGGCGGGTTGCGGCTGGGTGGCGGTCAGGTGGGCGGCCAGGCTGCTGACCGTGGAGTACGAGAACACGTCGACGATCCGGAGCCCCGGCCAGTGCGCGCGCAGCTCGGTGGTGACCCGGACGACCATCGCCGAGTCCACCCCCAGGTCGAAGAAGCCGGTCTCCCAGTCGATCGCCGGCAGGCCCAGGGCTTCGGCGAAGACCTCCGCGATGGTCTCGGACGCGGTTTCCTGGGTGGTGGTCATGCCATCGCCTCCGAGAGCACCTTGCCGGCCCGGGCGACCCGGTCCAGCTCGCCGGCGTCGTCCATGTTCACGATCACCCCGTCGATGCCGCAGTCCCGGTACTGCTGGACCCGCTCGGCGACCTGGTCGGGGGTGCCGCACAGGGAGATGGCGCGGACGGCCGACGGGCGCATGCCGTGCAGCTTGGCCAACGCCTCGGCGCCGCGCTCCAGTTCGGCCTCCGAGTCCCCGATGATCGCGGTGCCCAGCCAGGTCTTGGTGACGGTGTCCGGGTCCCGGCCGATGGCCTCGCAGGCCCGGTTCAGGACGCCGATCTTGTGGCGCACGGTCGCCGGGCCGCCGAAGAAGTTACAGCCGTCGGCCAGCTTGGCGATCATTGGGATGGTGGTCTTCTCGCCGCTGCCGCCGATCAGGATCGGCGGGCCGCCGGGGGTGGTCGGCTGCGGCACGTTCAGCGCGCCGCTGACGCGGTGGTACGTCCCCTCGAAGGAGGGGGCGTGCTCGGTGAACATCGCCCGGCAGATCTTCACCGCCTCCCGCAACTCCCGCATCCGCTGCCCGAGTTCGGGGAACGGCATGCCGTACGCCTCGTACTCCTCGCCGTGCCAGCCGGCGCCGACGCCGAGCACCGCGCGGCCCTTGCTGATCACGTCGATGTTCGTGACCATCTTCGCCAGCAGGGCCGGGTTGCGGAACCCGACGGCCGAGACCAGGACGCCGAGCTTGGCCGTCGAGGTCAGCGCCGCGAGGGCGGCGAGCGTGGTGTACGCCTCCGGCATGGGGTCGGCGGCCTCGCCCACGCTGGAGATCTGGTGCACGTGGTCCATCGCCCAGATGCTGTCGAAGCCCGACTCCTCGGCCGTCCGGGCGACCGCGACGACGTGGTCGAACAGCCGGCTGTCCGGGACCTGGGGGAAGGCGTAGCTCGCGAACTGGAAACCGACCCGGGTGAACGGTGTTGCGGTCACACCCGCTCCAGCAGTCGCAGGTCGAGCAGGCGGGCGAGGAAGTCCTCCACCGGGCCGCGGACCTCGTCCGCCGGCCGGCCGGTGACCTCGGCGACCCGCGCCACGACCTCGCGCACCGGACGGCTGCCGTCGACCTGGCGCCACACGTCGCGGGCCTCGGTGTCGAACAGGTAGCGCCCGATCAGGGTCTCGACCAGCAGGCCGTCGTCCTCACCGCGGCGCACGGTGACGTCGAGGGCACGGACGAGCACCTCGTCCATCAGGGTTGTCATGCGTCTGCTCCAGTCTGCTGGTGGTTCTCGATGAATTCCGTCATCGCCGAGATGGTCGGGGTCTGGAAGGCCAGGTCGAGCGGCAGCGAGAGGCACAGCTCCTCGTTGACCCGCGCGCCGATCTCCACCGCGGTGAGAGAGTCGCCGCCCAGGTCGAGGAAGTCCGCCTCGGGGTCGGTGCTGGTCAGGCCGAGGACCTGGGACCACGCGGTGGTCACCACCTCGGCGACGGTCGCCGCGTCCTGGCCGGCCGCCGCGGTGTCCGTGCCGTCCGGGTGCTGCTGCGGGGCCTGCTTCTCCATCCAGTGGCGCTGGGCGGCGAACGGGTAGGCGGGCAGCGACACCACCCGGCGCGCCTCGGTCCCGTAGTACCCGGCCCAGTCGATCGCCGCGCCGCGGGCCCAGGCGAGGGCCACGGTGTCGGCGAGCCGGTGGTCGGGGCCCAGGCGCAGGCGGTCCGGGGCGACGGGCGCCTTCGGTGCCCCGGCGGACTGCGCGCCGGCGTGCAGGACCCGGCCCAGCTCCTGCGCGGGGCCGCCGGCCAGCAGCCAGTCCGCCGCCGGGGCCGCGAACGGCGGGACGTCGACGCGGGCCAGGCTCACCCCGGCCAGCTGCAGGGCGCGCAGCGGGACGAGCACGGCCAGGGCGCCGGCGGCCTCCTCGGGCAGGGTGTCGAACCTCGTGCCGTCCGCTCGTCCGCCCTCGGCGTCGAGCAGGGCCGTGTACTCGGCGAGCGCCGCGGCGGCCAGCGGTTCGGCCGCCGCCTCGCGCCGTGCCATGGCGACGAGTTCGTCCGGCCGACCCTCGACCGCGAGGGAGACGCGGGTGCTGCGGCCGGTCGGCCGGTGCGGTGCGCGCAGGGCCGTCACCAGGTTCTCGGCGTCGGCGTAGGACCCGGCCCAGCGGGCCGCGTGGGCGGGCCGGGCCACGGCGAGGGTGTACGCGGTGTCGGCGAACTCCCGCTCGGACAGCCCGGCCCCGGCCTCCAGCCGGTCGGCGAGGCGGGCCTTGGCCCGCGCGAGGTCGTCGTCGGTGCGCGCCGAGAGGACCACGGCCTGCCGGTCCCGGGGGGCCGGGTCGGTGTCCGCCTCGTCGGTGTCGGCCACGATCACGTGGGCGTTGGTGCCGCCCAGACCGAACGAGCTGACGCCCGCGACGCGCCTGGCGTCCCGTTCGGGCCAGGCCCGCGTGCCGGTGTTGACGTAGAGGGTGGTGCCGTCGAGCTCGATCGCCGGGTTCGGCTCGGTGAAGTGGAGGCTCGCCGGGATCACCCCGTGCCGGACGGCGAGGGTGGCCTTGATCAGCCCGGCCACACCGGCCGCGGCGTCGGTGTGCCCGATGTTGGTCTTCACCGAGCCGAGGGCGACGGCGCCCGGGCCGCGGTCGTCGTCGGCGAACACCCGGCTGAGGGCCTCCACCTCGATCGGATCGCCCAGCGGGGTCGCGGTGCCGTGGGCCTCGACGTAGGAGACCTCGCGCGGCTCCACGCCGGCCCGCCGCATGGCTGCCCGGACCACGGCCTGCTGGCCCTCCACGTTGGGCACGGTGAAGCCGGCCCGGGAGCTGCCGTCGTTGTTGGTGGCCCAGCCGCGGATCACGCCGTAGCGGCGGTCGCGGTCGGTGCGGGCCTGGCCGTCGCGCTTGAGCACGACCATGCCCGCGCCCGACCCGGGCACGGTGCCGGAGGCCCCCTTGTCGAAGGTCCGGCAGTGGCCGTCCGCGGAGTTGATGCCGCCCTGGACGTACTCGTAGCCGTCCACGTCGGGCATCAGCAGGCTGACCGCGCCGGCGACCGCGATGTCGCAGTCACCGGCCGCCAGGGCCTGGCAGGCCAGGGCGATCGCGGTCAGTCCGGTGGAGCAGCTGGCCTGGACGGTCAGGCTCGGTCCGCGCAGGCCCAGCTTGAAGGCGATCCGCGGGGCGAGGAAGTCCTTCTCGTTGGCCAGGGCCAGGCGCAGCTCGCCCAGGTTCTCCACGGCGGCGGTGTCGGGGGCGACGTGGTCGCGCAGGTAGGTGTTCTCGCCGGAGCCGGCGAAGACGCCGATGACGCGGTCGCCGCCGCGGCCGAGGTAGCCGGAGTCCTCCAGGGCGGCGGCGGCCACCTCCAGCAGCACCCGGTGCTGGGGGTCCATCGCCGCGGCCTCGGCCGGCGGGATCCGGAAGTACTCGGCATCGAAGTCCTCGATGCCGTCGACCCTGCCGACCGCCCGTACGTGGTTCCCCTCGGCGGGGCCGCGCTCGATCGACTCGACGCCGGCCGTCAGATTGGCCCAGAACGCCTCCGCGCTGTCGGCGCCGGGGTAGCGGCAGGCCATTCCGATGATCGCGATCGGGGTCGCCGTTGTGATGACATCGCCTGTCACGGCTTGGGAGTCCTCTTCGTTCGAACGGTCACGGCCTCGAACGGCCGTGACCGGGGCGGTCATTACTCGGGCAGGACGGGCTTGGTCAGCACGGCCGGCGCGCCCGCGCCGATGTGCCGGTAGCGCCGGGCGGCGGCCCGCGCGACGAGGTCCGGGAACGTGTCCGCGTCGAAGGGTTCGAGTCCCTTGGTGGAGAAACGTTCCAGGTAGGCGGGCCCGTACTGGGCGTCGTAGACCGAGAAGCCGGCGTTCGCGAGCGTGAGCACGGCCATCCCGGAGAGGAAGTTGCCGGACTCGGCGACCCGGTGGAACTTGGTCTCGCAGAAGTAGACGCCGCCGACCAGGACGCCGAGCTCGCCGGCGATCAGGTCATCGCCGTTCCAGACCTCGAAGGAGGAGGCGAGTCCGGCCCGGTGCAGGGCCCGGTACTGGTCGGCGATGGCCGGGGTGATCCACTCGGTGTCGTTGCTGCGCGGGGTTTCGGCGACGCCCTGCAGCACCTGCTCGAAGTCCCCGTTGATCCGCCCGGTCCAGCCGAGCCGGCGGGTCCGCTTCCACACGCTGTCCGGGAAGCGGGCGTGGGCGAGGTCGAGGTAGAAGCGCGGTTCGGGGACCCGCCAGACGATCTCGTCGCCCACTCCCCACGGCACGTGCCCGCTGAGGTAGCCGGCCAGGACCGGGTCGAGCGGCGCCGAGATCGTGTCCCCCGTCACGGGTCGGTCGCCGCTCACCCGAGGGCCGCCTCTTCGAGGTTGGTGACGGTGGTGCGGGCCCAGTTCGCGATGCGCAGGACGCAGTCGCGCTCCGACTCGCCGGGGCCGGGGCCCTGGAGGACCTGGGTGCGGTAGCCGTCGACGGTCAGGCCGGACGCCGGGGTCTCCTCGATGCGGCGCAGCAGCCACTTGTCGCTGCGGCACAGCGAACCGGCGAGGACCAGGGCGCCGTCGGCGATCCACGCCGCGGCGGTCATGGCGGCGATGCGGGCGCTCTTGACGTCGTCGTTGCGCAGCATGCCGGCCACGTCGGTGAGCCGGTTCTCGGCGTCGATCTTGAGGGTGCGGGTCAGGGCCCGCTGGTACGAGGAGGAGGCGATCAGGCGGCTGGTCTCCTCGAAGAACTCCTCGCCCTTGAGGGGCTTGGCGATCGAGAGCCGGTACACGAAGTCCTTGACGACGGTGCCGGACTCGCAGAACTCGGGCTCCTCCGCCGTCAGGTAGGGGGCGAGGGCCTGCGCGGGCGCGTCCGTCGGCCAGATCTTCAGGTCGATGCGGGAGTCGCCGTAGCGGCCCATCCAGGTCAGGCAGGTCAGGCCGCTCTCGTCGGTGCTGCGCCACATCTCCATCGTGTCGTCGACGGGCAGGTCGAGGTCGGTGTCGGCGAAGGCGTAGGCGTCGACGTCGCTGAACGGGTTGGCCCAGCCGGCCGCGGTGGAGCCGGTCAGGCAGATCGCCTTGGCCTCGGCGAGGCCCGGGAACTGCGCCAGCAGTCCGGCCAGGGAGACGTCGGGGGCGGTCAGCTCGCCGGGTTGGTCGCAGAGGACCTTCAGTGAGGGGGCGAAGGCGGGTCGGTCTGTCATAGGGGAGTTGTCCTCCGTAGTTCCCAACAGGGTGGAACCGGGCCGTGGGCCGGTGCGGAACGTGCCGAGACCGGGCCGGGCGCGCGGACGCGGCGGGGCGGCCGCGGGGCGGGCGCGCGGCCGTGCCGTCCGGGCGGCGGCGGGTCAGGCGGACTTCAGCAGCTTGTCCACGGCCCGGGTGAAATCGCCGAACCGGGGGTTGGCGAAGATGAGCTGTACCGGCACCTTGCGGAGCAGGGCGTCGGAGAGCTGGGCGCACATCCGGACCGCGGCGATGGAGGTGCCGCCGGCGTCGAAGAAGTCGGTCGTGGCGTCCACCTCCTCGGCCGGGGTCCAGCGGATCCACGCGGCGCGCACCGAGGTGGCGACGTCCGGCGCGGCGAGGACGCCGAGCTTGGCGCCCTGGGCGTGCTCCAGGCCCGAGGTCACCTGGATGCGGTCCGGCTGCCAGGCCGGCGGCAGCACCGCGGCGAGGTGGGCGGCGACGCGCTCGCGGACCTGCTCGGGTGCGTCGGCGGACTGGACGACGACCAGGAGCGCGTCCGAGTTCCGGTCCAGGCGGACGACGGCGCCGAGCACCCCGGCGCACTCCCGGGCGGCCGCGGCCAGGGACTCCCCGTTGACGGTGACCCCGCCGCGCTTGAGCCGGGTGAGGTCGGCGCGTCCGTGCAGGTAGACGTAGCCGTCGGAGGCGAGCGAGGCCAGGTCGCCGGTGTCGTGGGCGGGGGCCGCGCCGACCGCCGGCCGGGCGCCGAGCAGGAGCCGGCCCCGTCCGTCGGTCCCGGCCTCGGGCCGCAGTTCGTAGCGCATGAAGGGCAGCGGGGCGCCGACGGGCACGTCCTCCGGGTGGGCGGTGGCCTTGGGCAGTTCGTCGAAGTCGAAGACGAAGCAGGTCGGGGCGAGTTCCGAAGTCCCGTAGGCGTTCAGCAGTTTGACGCCGGAGAGTCGCTCGCGGGCCCACTCGACGAGCGGCCGGGCGACCGGCTCGCTGCCGAGGACCACCAGGCGGACGGAGGACGGCAGGCCGCGCTCGGTCCTGCGCATGAAGTCGATCACGCCCATCCCGTAGGAGCTGGGCAGGTTGACCACGGTGATCCGCTGGGCCTCCAGGAAGTCCAGGAAGGTCTCGGCGGACGGCGCGTGCTCCCACGGCGGGACGACGACGGTGGCGTCGGCCCGGAAGGTCGGGACCACCTCCTCCACGAACACGTCGAACCCGGCCGGGGCGAACTGGAGCACCCGGTCGGTGTCCGTCAGTCCGTAGGCCTCGCGGATGTCGTGGAGGTAGGCCTCGAAGACCGCGCGGTCGATGGGGGCGATCTTCGGGTCACCGGTGGTGCCGGAGGTGGCCGCCAGGTACACGGCGTCCGGCCAGGCGGCCGGCCGGTCCGCGCCGGTGGCCGTGACGGTGAACGCGCCGACGGAACCGGTCACCACGGCGGCGGCCCCGGAGGCCTCGCGCAGCCGGGCCCGTCGGTCGGCGGGGTCGGCGGCGGAACCCAGCAGGGGGATGTCACCGGCTTCCAGCACCGCCAGCAGTGCGACGACCGAGGGTAGGCCGCGGTCGCATTCGATGGCCACGACCTTGCGTCCGGTGCCGCCGGTCCGGCCGAGTTCGGCGGCCAGTTCCCCTGTCTGTGCGACGACGTCGGTGTGTCGCCACTCGTAACCCGCAGTCACTCCCACTCCTCCACTCACGCACCGCGCCGGGGCGGTCGTTTCGATCATTGGCCCACCGGAGGTGTCACCGGTGCAGTGCGGCATCGAGGTCCTCGGCCACGGACTCCGCGAGGCCGGTCCAGGACGGGCCGGAAAACAGGTGGTCGGCCCCCGCGAGTTCGCGGATCCGGGCGTGACCGGTGGTCTGGGCGTGCCATCCGACGACGTCGTCGAGGGCGATCTCGTCGTCGGCGGTGCCGCGGAAGACGGTGAGCGGCACGTCCCGGAGCGGTCCTTCGCGGTAGCGGTACTTGCTGATGGCCCGCATGTCGGCCTCCAGGACGGGCAGCAGCAGCTCCACGATGTCCGGTTCGGCGAGCAGGTCCTGGTCCAGGTAGCGCCGGGCGAGCTGCTCGCGGGAGACGAGTTCCTCGTCGGCGGCCTGGGCGGCTTGCGGAGGCGGGAGCTGCGAGGCCACGGCGAGGTGGACCACGGAGGGGCCGAGTTCCCGGGCGAGTTCGAAGGCGACCAGGGCGCCCGAGCAGTGGCCGAACAGGGCGACGCGCCGGTGGGGGAGGCCGGCGACGGCCTCCCGCACCTCGGCGATGATCTCGGCCACGTCGGTCAGGGCCGGTTCGGCCATGCGGTTCTCCCGGCCCGGCAGCCGTACGCCGTACACGCCGACGTCCTCCGGGAAGGCGTCCGCCCAGGTCCGGAAGACCACGGCGCTGGCGCCGGCCCAGGGCAGGCAGATCAGGGCCGGTCCGTCGGGGGTACCAGGTGCCCAGGTCACGAGGGTTGTGGGCGCGGGCCGTTGCGGTTCGTCGGTGCTCATTCCGCGGCCGCCGGTTCGAGCGTCGGCGCCGGCGTCGGCGCCCCCGACCGGACCTGCCAGACGCCGGGCACGAAGAGGATGCCCACGGTCACCACCACGAGCAGGCCGGCGGAGCCGAGCATGACGGTGTTGGAGCCGATGGCGGCCCCGATCGGGCCGACCAGGGCGAAGCCGACGGGCTTGAAGACCTGGGAGCCGAAGAAGTCGAAGGAGCTGATGCGTCCGAGGGCCTCCTCGGGCACGTTCTCGTGCAGGGCCGTGTACCAGAGGGTGTCGCCGAGTTCGGAGCAGGCCCAGGCGAAGACCGCCACGCCCTGCAGCACCAGCAACGGGGCCCCGACCGCGAACAGGACGAAGAACAGGCCCACCGGGAGGATCAGGAACTGGCCGAAGACCAGGGGGAGTTTGGGCTTCACCCTGGTGGCGACGAGCGCGCCGAGGATGGCACCGATGGAGGTGGCCGCGAGCAGGCCGCCCCAGGCTCCGGCGCCGCCGAGGTCCTCCTTGGCGATCCGGGCGCCCAGCACCATGAAGACCGGGAACACGGCCAGCTGGAAGAGGCCGAAGGACGAGACGATCGTCCACACCCAGGTCCGGGAGGTGAACTCCTTCCAGCCGCCCTTGAGTTCGTTGAGGACGGACTCCGCCTTCTCCCGCTTCGGGTCGGCGATCCGCATGAAGCAGAAGGCGATCGAGGCGAGGAGGAAGGTCCCGGCGTCCGCGGCCATGCCCCAGCCCGCGCCGACGGTGGCCACCAGCAGGGCGCCCGCCATCGGGCCGATGACGCCCAGGCCGTTGCGGGACAGCGCCAGCAGGGCGTTCGCCTTCTGGAGGTGCTCGGGGCTGACGCTCTGCGGGACCACGCTCAGCGAGGCCGGCAGGAACAGCGCGTTGCCCAGGCCGTAGACGACCTGGAGCAGGGCGATCTTCCAGACGGCCGCCGAGTCGGACAGGACCAGGGCGCCCGAGGCCGCCTGCGCGCCGAACATCGCGACGTTGGCGGCGATCATCAGCTTGCGGCGGGACAACCGGTCGGCCCAGACGCCGCCGAGCAACAGCAGCGCGATGGTGGGGATCTCGCGGGCCAGCAGGACCATGGCGAGGCCCTTGGGGCCGGCCAGGTCCAGCATGGCGAATGTCAGGGCGACCAGGGAGATCCCGTCACCGAGGGAGGAGATCGCCCGGGCGCTGAACAGCATCAGGAAATTGCGTTCGGTCAGCGGACCCCGTGGCCGTCGTGGCGGGATTGATGGCGCAGGCAAGCTTTCTTCTCCTCCCGAAAGTTCCCAAGCGCCGAATTGTGTTCGGTGCATCCCCGAGGCGCTTGAGAGCGATCAACATAACCCGCAAGACGGTGTACCGCCACCCAAATTGAGGAGTGAATCCACTTCACAAAGTGTTCGTGTGAAGTGTGCCACATCCACACATCCCGACTATCGGTGTCCGTTTCACCCGCTATCGGCGGGGAGAATCGGGTGGGGCGGTTCAGAACCGGACAACCGGCGCTTTTGCCGACGGATTCGCAGAGATCGCCGGAACCCGCTCCGGAGGCGCCCTCGGCGCCGGTCGGCGGATTCCACTCCTATGTCCGGTTTGGGGGCCTCCGAGAGCCCGGGCGAATCGGGCAAGACCTCCATCTTGCGCAGAGCATGACATAGCGTCAACTTGCGGAACGTTAAACTCCGGGGGTAGCCCGCGGAAATTCCAAGGGTTAATATGGCTGCTCTCCGGTGCTCTCCGGCCCGCTCTCGATGCGGGCCGGGAGGTGTCGGAAGAACGGGGGAATCGGGCATATCTGCCCGTGTCGCAGCGGCTTCCTGGCTGTATTCACGCAGTTCAGGGCCGTTTTTTCGCGTGCCGTCCAGGACGGTCGCGTCATGCGGGACGACCGGCCATGCCGCCGGCGACTTCCCCGGAGCTGCCATTGGTGCGGAAGTGCCTTCCGACGTCGTTTGTGCGACGAGAATCGGTCGGTATTCCGGCGCATACCCGCATACCTGCGCCGCGAATTCCTTCCGTCTCGAAAATCGACATCCGGAACGGGCCTCACGAGGACACCGCGGATCTAGAGAGGAAGCTGTGACCCCGATACGCCTGGCAATTGTTGGTGGCGGCCCCTATTGCACGTACGCGATGGAGAGGCTGGCCGCTTCGATAGGCGCCGAAGGCGACCCCGTCGAACTCGTCATCCACGTCTTCGAACGCACCGGGCAATTCGGTGCCGGCCGGGTCCACAGTCCTTTGCAGGCCCCCACGAGTTTCCTCAACCGCGTCGCCGGACACGTCTCCTTCGGCGCCGACGAGAGCGTCGAGGACGCCGGCCCGCTGCTCCCCGAGGAGCTCCGCCCCAGCCTCTACACCTGGGCCCGCCGCAGGTTCGACCGGACCGGCGACCCCCGCTTCGACATCGGCCCGGACGACTGGCCCAAGCGCTACCTGCACGGCCTCGCCCTGCGCGAGCAGTTCGACGCCTACGTGGACATCCTGCGGGCCCGCCCCGGGGTGACCGTCGAACTGCACCACCGCGAGGTCACCGACGTCGAGGACCTCGCGTCCCCCGGCACCAGCGGCCCGCTGCGCCTCACCTCCGTCCCCGCCGCCGGCCCGGGAGCCCCCGCGCACACGGACGTCGACCACCTGCTGCTGCTCACCGGCCACTCGTACAACGACCCGCGGCACTCCCCGCGGACCCGCCGGTGGGCCGAGGACGCCGAACGGACCCCGGGAGTCGCGTTCCTGGCCAGCGCCTACCCCCTGGAGGAGCGGCTCACCGCCGACGTCGCCGGCCCCGGCACCGTCGTCGGCTGCGCCGGGACGATGCTCACCGGCATCGACGCCGTCCTCCACCTCACCGAGGGCCGCGGCGGACGCTTCGTCCGCACCGAGGACGGCGCCCTGCGCTACGAGCCCTCCGGCCGCGAACCCCGCTCCATCGTCGCCTTCAGCGAATCCGGGCTCTTCGCCTTCGCCCGGCCGCTCACCCCCGCCGGCGCCGCCAAGGGCAAGCACCGGGGCGTCTTCCTCACCGTCGAGGCCGTCGACCGGATCCGCGAGAACTTCGGCAGCGACCCCGTGCGCGTCGGAGAGGTGACCCGGCGTCAGATCGACTACGACCGCCACCTCCTCCCGCTCATCACGGCGGAGATGGCCCTGCTCCACCACACGACGCTGTTCGGCCCGGACTTCGGCCGCCACCTCGTACGGGTCTCGGCCGCCGCCCGGGAGGACTTCCTCGACCGGACCGCGGGCACCGCCCCCGCGCAGGACTCCGTCGCCCACCTCACCGCCCCGCTCGACCGGTCCGTGGCCGAGGCGGTGGAAGCCGTCGAATCGCTGCTCCTCGGCCGCACCCCGTACCGCGACCTCGCCGCCCGGCCGCGCGACTGGTCCTTCCCCGAACTGCTGCGCCGCTACGCCGACGTGGTGCTCGGCGCCGAGAACCGCCGGCGCCTGGAGGCCGTCCTCGACGACCCTGCCCGCACGGCCGAACTCGTCGCCACACTGACCTCGCCGACCCGGCACGCCGTCCTGCCCTCGGGCAACCTGTTCTCCTGGGAACGCACCCTCGAACCGATCGCCCCGGGCGACCGCACCTCCCCCGAGCAGTACCGCAAGGCGATGGTCGAATTCATGGCCACCGACCACCTGTGGGCCCGCCAGGGCGTCTTCGAGAACCCCGCCAAGACCGCCGCGGACGCGGTCTGGCGCGGCCTGCGCCCGGTCATCGTGCACGCCGTCAACGACGGCGGCCTGCACGCCGACGCCCACCGCCGCTTCCTCGGCACCTGGCTGCGCCAGCACAACCGGCTCGCCTACGGCCCCGTCCCCGACGTCATGGACCGCATCCGGGCCCTCATCGAGCACGGCATCCTCGACGTGACCGCCGGTCCCGGCGCCCGGGTCGACACCGACGGCCGGCACCTCGTGGTCACCGGCCCGCACACCGGCGCCGCCCACCGCATCGACGTCCTGCTCGACGCCCGGGTCCCGGCCTTCGACGCCGCCGCCGACATCGCCCCCCTCTACCCCAACCTGCTGCGCCGCGGCCTGGTCCGCACCTGGGTCAACCCGCACCGGGGCGGCGGCGAGGACTTCCGGCCCGGCGGCCTCGACCTCACCGACGACTTCTGCGTCATCCGCCCGGACAGCAGCGTCGACCGGCGCATCAGCGTCCTCGGACCCGCCATCGAGGGACAGAAGTTCTTCCAGGGCGGTGCGATGAAGCCGGGCTCCGACCACCACGCCATGCGGTTCACCCTCCGCTGGTTGCGCACCTTCCGGGCCCAGGCCGGCCTGGGGAGCTGAAGCGGCCACGCCCGACCGCCCCTATCCGACCCCAGCAGAGACGCCACCGCCATGGACACCCACGCCCGCACCCAACCGAGCACCCCGGCCGCACACCCGACCGGGGTCCACCACCTCATCGGACAGCACGCCCGGCAGCACCCCGGCGCACCGGCCGTGCGCGAGGCGGTCACCGGCCGCGAACTCTCCTACGGCGACCTGTGGGACCTGGCGGGAGACCTCGCCGCACGCCTGACCGACGCGGGCCTGCGCCCCGGCGACGCCTGCGGCATCGCCCTCGACCGCGGAGCCCACCTGGTCGTCGCCGTGCTGGCCGCGGCCCGCGCCGGAGCCTTCTACGTGCCGCTCGACCTGGACGCCCCGGCCCAGCGCTCCGCCGCCCAACTGGCCGACGCCGCGGCGCGCTTCGTGGTCACCGCGTCCGGCGACGGCCGCGCGGCCGCCGTCGCGCCGGACCTGCCCAGGATCGAAGCCGTCCGCACCGCAGGAACGGCCGCACCGGACCACGGCCGCACCGGCCACGACGCCGGCGGGGACGACCCGCTGTACGTCAACTTCACCTCCGGCACCAGCGGACGCCCCAAGGCCGTCCTCGTCCCGCACCGCGCCGTGCTCCGGCTCGTCGACGAGCCGACCTACTGCACCCTGCGGCCCGGCACCAGGGTGGCCAACGTCGCCAACCCGGCCTTCGACGCCACCACCTTCGAGATCTGGGCCACCCTCGCCGCCCGCGGCACGGTCGTCGTCATGCCCTCCGTGGCCGCCACCGGCCTGGACCGCTGGCTGGACCTGCTGCGCGCCGAGGGCGTGGCGGCGATGTTCCTGACCACCTCGCTGTTCCACATGATCGCCCAGGAACGCCCCGGCGCCCTCGGCACCCTGGAGACGCTGCTCGTCGGCGGCGAGGCGCTGAGCCCCGAGGCCGCGCGCCGGGTTCTCGCCGCCGGCGGCCCCGACCGGCTGGTCAACGTCTACGGACCCACCGAGACCACCACGTTCGCCACCTACCACGACCTCGACGCCGAGAAGCTGCGCGACCTGGTGCGCGCACCCATCGGCAGCGCCATCCAGCACACCGAACTGCGCGTGCTCGGCCCCGACCTGGCACCCGTGCCCGACGGCGACCGCGGCGAACTGGCCATCGGCGGCCCCGGCGTGGCCCTCGGCTACCTGGGACGCCCCGAACTGACGGCGGAGCGGTTCACCACCCTGCCGGACGCCGCCGGCGACGGTGTGTTCTACCGGACCGGCGACCTCGTCCGCAGGCTCCCCGACGGCAGCCTGGAGATCTTCGGCCGGCTCGACCGCCAGGTGAAGATCCGCGGCTTCCGGGTCGAACTGGAGGAGGTCGAACGCGCCGCCGTGGCCACCGGCCTGGCCACCGCGGCCGTCGTCGAGAAGACGGGGGAGGGGGCCGCCGCCGTCCTGGTCGGCTTCGTCCTGCCCGCCGGGGACCGGCACGCGCCCGCCCGGACCGTGACCGAGCTGCAGACCGCGCTCGCCGGCGAACTGCCCGGCTACATGCTGCCCACCCGGTGGACCGTCCTCGACGCCATCCCGCTGGGCCCCACCGGCAAGGCGGACCGGGACGCGCTGCTCGCCCTGGACCGGCCCGACACGCCCGCCGAGGCCTCCGCATCCGACGCCGCCTCCGCCCCCTCCGCATCCGACGCCGCCTCCGTATCCGACGCCCCGGACCCCGGTGACGGCCCCGCCCCGCAGGACGGCGATCCGGCCACCGAGGTCCGGCGCCTGTGGCGCGAGGTCCTGGAGGTCGCCGAAGCCCGGGACGAGGACAACTTCATCGAAGCGGGCGGCAACTCGATCCTCGCGATCCAACTGGCCGGCCGCGTCAACGAGGCCGTGTCCGCCGACCTCGGGCCGGCCGACGTCCTGCTGGCCACCGACCTGGCCGACCTGACCGAGAAGGTCCTGCACTCGGCGACCGCCCGGCGCTGACGGGAAAGACACGAAGGGGAGCAGAGCAGCGTGAAACTGATCCGACGGGGCGCCACCGACGCACCCCTGTCCGCAGCCCAGGAAAGCCTGTGGTTCATCGAACAGGCCCACCCCGGTACGGCCGCCTACAACGTGCCGCTGCTGCTGCGCTGGAACGAGGCGGTCGACGTGCCCGCCCTGCGCCGCGCCCTCCTGCGCACCGTCACCCGGCACGAGGCCCTGCGCACCGCCTACCGGCTGCACGACGGCCGCCCCCGGCAGGAGGTCCTCCCGCCCGGCCCCACCGACCTCGCGCTCCACCACGGCACCGCCCGGCCCGGCCCGGCCGAACTCACCGAACGCGCCCGCGCCCCCTTCGACCTGGCCTCCGGCCGCCCGCTGCGCTGCGACCTGTGGCAGGGCGCCCCCGAGGGCGACACCCTGCTCGTCACCCTGCACCACATCGCCTTCGACGGCTGGTCGCTGGGCACCTTCCTCGACGACCTCCACGACGGCTACCGGTCGGCGCTCGGCGCCGAGTCGCCCGACAACGACACCGCCGCCGACACCGCGCCCGAACCCGACGTCCAGTACGCCGACTTCGCCCACTGGGAGCGCGCCTCCTGGGGCCTGCGCGACGTCGAGGGCCGCTCCGCCGCCCGCGCCGAGGAACTGACCGACGCCGACGACCCGCCGCTGTTCCCCGGCCGCGGCGCCCGCGGCACGCAAGCCCGCCCCGGCGGCCACCTTGCCTTCCCCGTCCCCGCGGACCTGTGGGAACGCACCGGCGCACTCGCCACCCGGCTGCGCGCCACCCCCTTCGTCGTCCTCTTCGCCGCCTTCCAGGAAGTGCTGCGCCGCTGGTCGGGCTCGACCGACTTCGTCGTCGGAACCGTCATGGCGAACCGGCCCAAGCGCTGCCTCGAAGGCGCGGTCGGCTGCTTCGTCAACACCGTGCCGCTGCGCTGCCGGCCCGCCGCCACGCAGACCTTCGAAGAACTGTGCGGCGACGCGCGCACCGAGTCCTTCCGCGCCCTGACCCACCAGGACCTGCCGTTCGACCGGCTCACCGCCCTCACCGCCGCCAAGCGCGGCACCGGACGGAGCTCGCTGACCGACGTCGCCTTCGGCGTCCAGAACGCGCCGATGCCGCGCACCGCCGGCCGGGCCCGCTGGCAGCAGCCCGAGCTGCTGCCCACCGGCACCGCCCGCTACGACCTGCTGTTCCTCCTGGAGGACCACCCCGGCGGGGTGACCGGCACCATCGAGTACGACCTCGACCTCTGCACCCCGCAGACCGCCGCCCGCTTCCGCGACGCCTACCTCGCGCTGCTCACCGCCGCCGTCGACGCCCCCGGCACGCCCCTGGCCCGGCTGCCGCTGTCGGCCCGCACCCCCCAGGCCCCCGTGCCCGGCGTCCTGGCCGGCCCGGCCCGGGACCACGCCCGCGCCGAGCCGCCCGCCGACCGCTCCCTGCTGGGCCCGCTGGCCGCCCGCCTCGCCGAGGACCCCGGGGCCGTCGCCGTCAGCGCCGGCACCGACCGGATCAGCCGCGGCGCACTCGACCACTGGTCCTGGGCCGTCGCGCACGCCCTCGCCGGCACCGGCACGCCGACCGGCGCCGAGGCCGCCGTTCCCGTCCTGGCCGCCCGCGGCCCCGCCCTGGCCGCCGGCTGGACCGGCGTGCTGCGCACCGGCCGCCCCTACGTGCCGCTCGGCCTGGACACGCCGGTGGAACGCCTGGAGTACATCCTCGGCGACCTGGGCGTGGACACCGTCCTGGCGGACGACGCCGGGGCCCGGCTCCTGCGCGCCACCGGCGCGGACGTCCGGATCCTCGACCTCGACGCCCTGCGGCACGGCCCGACCGGTGAGCGCCGTGCCCCCGAACCGGCCGGCGAGGACACCGCCGTCGTCATCTACACCTCCGGCACCACCGGCCGGCCCAAGAGCGTGCCCGTCCCGCACCGCGGCCTCGCCAACACCGTGCTGTGGTGGGCGGACGACTCCGGCCTCGGCCCGGCCGACCGGCTGCTGTGCGTGGTGGGCACCTCCTTCGACCCGGCGACCTTCGAGACCTTCCGGGCCCTGGTCTCGGGCGCCGAACTCGTCTACGCCGACGACGTGGAACGCAAGGACGGCCGGGCGATGCTCGCGCTGCTGCGCACCAGCACCGTGGCCGCGATGACCCCCGGCCTGCTGCGCGCCGTCCTCGACGCCGAGGACGCCGAGGACGCCGCCGCCGACGGGGCGCGGCCCGGGGCCGGCACCCTGCGGATGCTGTACCTCGGCGGCGAGAAGCTGACCCGCGCCCTGGCCGCGGAGTGCCACGCCCGCTGGGGCGTGCCCCTGCGCAACGTGTACGGCCCCACCGAGGTCTCCTGCACCAGCCTGTGCGCGCCGGTCACCCCGGAGGACCCCCGGGCCCCCGCCATCGGCCTGCCCGTCTGGAACACCCGCGCCTACGTGCTCGGGGCGGACGGCGAGGAACTGCCCGCCGGCATCCCGGGCGAGCTGTACCTCGCGGGCGCGGGCGTCTCGCGCGGCTACCTCGGCCGCCCCGACCTGACCGCCACCGCGTTCCTGCCCGACCCCTTCGCCCCCGCGGACGAGCCCGACGCCCGGATGTACCGCACCGGCGACCGGGTCGTGATCCGCGAGGACGGCCTGGTCGAGTACCTGGGCAGGGCCGACGAGCAGGTCAAGATCCTCGGCAACCGCATCGAGCCCGCCGAGGTCGCCACCCTGATCGCGGAGCAGCACGAGGCCGTGCTGTCCGCCGCGGTCACCGCCGAGGGCGACCCGGCGCGCCTGGTCGCGTACGTGGTCCTCGACGCCTCCGGCGGCGCGCTCACCCACGAGGACGTGGTCCGCCCGCTGCTGCGCTGGCTCCCGGCCGCGGTGCTGCCCGGGACGGTCCACCCGGTGGACGCCCTGCCCATGACCGTCAACGACAAGATCGACTTCCGGGCGCTGCGCTCCCTGCGTGCCGAGCCGCTGCCGCGCGCCGGACACCGCGCGGTCGGTGCCGACCCGGCCCACCGCTGGGCGAGCGACCGCTTCCTGGCGGCCCTGGCGACCGAGGACCGCGGCGCCCCGGCCGGCACCGAGCAGCAGCTCGGACCGGACGACGACTTCTTCGCGCTCGGCGGGCACTCCCTGCTGGCCGTGCGGATGCTCGCCGCCGTCGAGCGCGAGGACGGCCTCGCCCTCGCCCTGGGCGACTTCCTCACCAGCCCGACCGTCGCCGGCTTCGCGGCCCTGCGGGACGCCGCCCGGGGCGCGCACCCGGGCACCGGCCGGGCCGGCGGCGACACCCGCCCGGGCGCCGCGCGGGCCGAGGACGGCCGGCACCCGGCGACCCCGGTCCAGCAGCGCATGGCGTTCCTGGACCGGGTCGCCGGCCAGCGCGCCGCCTACCTGGCCCCCACGGTGGTGGAGTCGACCGGCGCCGACCCGCGGCTGCTCGCCGCCGCCGTGGCCGCCGTCGTCGGCCACCACCCCGCCCTGCGCTCGCGGTTCCGCCTCGACCTGGCGAGCCGGCAGGTGCTGTGCACCACGGACGCCCCGCTGCCCGAGGTCGAGGTCTCCGACGTCTCCGGCCTGGACGAGGCGGCGCTCACCGCGCTGCTCACGGAGTACTGCTGGACGCCCTTCGACCTCGCCGAGCAGGCGCCGGTCCGCGCCCGGGTCCTCACCGCGGGCCCGCGCACCCTGCTGGTGCTCGTCATCCACCACATCGTCGCCGACGGCTGGGCGCAGCAGCTCCTGCTCCGTCAACTCGGCGACGTGTACCGGGCGTTGGCGGACGGACGGGAGCCGGAACTGCCGGCCGCGGTGCACCCCGCCGACCTGGCCGCCCCCGGCCCCGCCGACCTGGCCGCCACCGACCCGGCCGACCCGGCGGCAGCCGACCGGGCCCCGTCCGGCGCCGACCCGGCCGAAGCCCTGCTGGCCCGCCTGCGCGGCGCACCCACCGACATCGACCTGCCGCGCGACCGGGAACGCCCCCGGTCCCAGGACACCTCGGCCGACGTCCGCCGGGCCCGGCTCACCGCCGGGACCAGCGCCGCCCTGCGCGCGACCCTGGCCGCCGAGCGGGCCACCGTGTCGATGGCGGCCCCCGCGCTGCTCGGCGCGGTCCTGGCCGGGACCGGCCGCCAGCGCGACTTCCTCTTCGCCTTCCCCTGGGCGGGCCGGGCGACCGTCGCCGAGACCGAGGCCGTGGCCATGCTGGTCAAGACCCTCGTGCTGCGGGTCGACCTGCGGGACGAGCCGACCTGGCGGGTCCTGCTGGAGCGGGTCCGGGACGAGAGCGTGGCCGGCTACCGGTACGCGGACGTGCCCTTCGAGACCCTGGTCGCCGCACTCGACCCGGGCCGCTCCCTCGGCCGTCCGCCGCTCACCCCGGTGCTCGTCACCGCGGTCATGGACCCGCCCGCCGTCCCCGACCTCGGGCCCGCCGCGCAGTCCCGGCAGCTCCCGCCGCCCGGGCTGCGGATCAAGTACGAACTCGAACTCACCCTGCGGGACACCGGCGACCGCATCGAACTCGAACTGGCCTACGCCACCGCGCTGTTCGACGCCGCCACCGCGCAGACGCTACTGGACGCCCTGGTCCGGGCCGCCGACCGGCTGGCCGCGGAGCCGGACGGCCCGGCCCTGCCGCCGCAGCCGGACCAGCGCGCACACACCGACCGGCCCGACCCGGGCCAGGAGACTGGAGAAGCACGACCATGACGGACCCGATCGAGGACGTACGCCGGATCTGGAGCACGGTGCTCGGCGCCGAGGTCCAGGACGTGGACGTCAACTTCTTTGACGCGGGCGGCCATTCGCTGCTCGTCATGGTCCTCCAGGAACACCTGGAGGAGATCACCGGACGCGAGGTCGCCATCGAGGACCTCTTCGAGCACCCGACCGTCCGCGCCCAGGCGGCCCTGCTGACCGACCGTCCGGCCACCGCCGCCCCGGCGGACACCGCCCTCGGCGGCCGCGACCGCTCCCGGCTCCTCGGCCGCAGCGGCGCCACCCCCGGAGGCGCCGCGTGAACGCCGGCACCGACATCGCGGTCATCGGCACCGGCTGCCGCTTCCCCGACAGCCCGGACGCCGCCGCCTTCTGGGACAACCTGCTCCGCGGCGTCGTCTCGACCCGCGAGCAGAGCGAGGAACGGCTGCGCGCCACCGGCATGTCGGACGCGGAGCTGAAGGACCCGGCCTTCGTGCCGGTCGCGGCCACCGTCCCCGACGTGGAGCTGTTCGCCGCCGAGTTCTTCGGCTACTCCCCGGCCGAGGCCGAACTGATCGACCCGGCCCACCGCCTGTTCCTCGAAGTGTGCTGGGAGGCGCTGGAGTCCGCCGGGCACGCGCCCTCCGGCAGCGGCCCCGTGACCGGCGTGTTCGCCAGCGGCGGGCCGAGCCCGTACACCTTCGGGCTGCAGGCCGCGAAGGTCCGCGAACACGGCCTCGCCGCCGCCGTCGACGACCTGGACCTCACGCTCGGCGGCACCGCCGACTTCATCGCCTCGCGGGTCGCCTACAAGCTCGGCCTGCGCGGGCCCTCCGTCGGCGTCCAGACCGCCTGCTCCTCCTCGCTCACCGGCGTCCACATGGCCGTCCTGAGCCTGCTCTCCGGCGAGTGCGACCTCGCCCTGGTCGGCGGCGCCGCCGTCAGCGACCCCCTGGTGGGCTACACCCACGCACCCGGCGGCGTGATGTCCGAGGACGGCCACTGCCGCCCCTTCGACGCCCGCTCCACCGGCACCGGCGCCGGCGCCGGCGTGGGCGCCGTGGTCCTGCGCCGCCTCGCCGACGCCCTCGCCGACGGCGACCCGGTGCTCGCCGTCATCCGCGGCAGCGCGATCGGCAACGACGGCGCCGTACGGTCCGGCTTCACCGCGCCCAGCGCGGCGGGCCTGGCCGGCGTGGTCGCCGGGGCGCTCGCCGTCGCCGGGGCGCCGGCGCACACCGTGCGCTACGTGGAGGCCCACGGCTCGGGCACCCAGCTCGGCGACAGCCTCGAACTGCGCGGCCTGACCGACGGGATGCGCGCCGCGGCCCGCGACGCCGGCAGCCCCCAGCCCGCCCCCGGCGGCTGCGCGCTCGGCTCGGTCAAGGCCAACATCGGCCACGCCGGCTGGGCCGCCGGAATCGCCGGGTTCATCAAGGCCGTCCACGTGGCGCGCACCGGCGTCGTGCCCCCGCACCCGTCCTTCGAACACCCGCGGGACCCGGGCGTGCTGGCCGAGAGCCCCTTCCGGATCCCCACCGAGCAGGCCCCGGTCCAGGACGGCGACGACTGGCACGTCCTGGTGAACTCGATGGGCCTCGGCGGCACCAACGCCACCGTCGTCCTCGCCCCGCCGCCCGCGCCGACCCGGCCGTCGGCCGACCCCGGCGACCGGGTGCGCCTCGTGCTGTCCGCCCGGACCCGCACCGAACTCGACGCGCTCTCCCGCGCCGTCGCCGACCGCCTCGACGCCGGCGCGCCCGCCGGCGACGTCGCCCACACCCTGCGGGTCGGCCGCTCCGCCTTCGCCGAACGCCGGGTCGTGACCGCCGCCGCGGACCGGCTGGCCGCCGCCCTGCGACTGCCCCGACCGCCGCACGCCCGCACCGTACGGGCCACCTCCCGCCGGGTGCTCCTCCTGCCCCCGGCGCAGCCCGCCGTGCCCGCCCGGATCCTCGACCACCTCGTCCGGGCCTTCGCCGGCCAGGCCGAGGTGGCGGCCGGCCCGGCCGAAGCCCCCGCCGACGCCCACGTCCTCGCCCTGGTCGGCGCACCGGGCACCGCGGGCCGGCACCCCGAGCTGCTCCTCGACGCCCACGGCGTGCCCACCCCGGACGCCCTCGACGAGGCGCTCACCACGGCCTGGCTGAACGGCGCCGCCGTCGACTGGGAGTACCTCGCCCGCGGCGGCCGCGGCCGCCGCCTGGACCTGCCCACCTACCCGTACGAGCGCCGCCGCTACTGGGCGCTGGACCACACCGCCCTGCCCCGGGCCGGCGCCCCCGCGGCCACCGCCGCGGCGCCCGCACTGCGCACCCGCACCGGCTCGGCCACCACGGACACCCTCCTGGACATCTGGACCGAACTGTTCGGCTCCGACACCATCGACCCCGACGACGAGTTCGGCACCCTGGGCGGCACCTCGCTGCTGTCCGTCCGGATGGGCCTGGAGATCCACGCCCGCCTCGGCGTCCTGGTCAACCTGCACCGGGCCGGCGGCAGCAAGGCCACCGTCCGGCGCCTCGCGGCCATCGTCGACGCCAGGAACACCGCGGACACCGGCCCCGACGAGCACGACCGGATCGCCGACGGCGAGGGCGCCCTCGTCGACGCCGACCTCGCCCTGCCGCTCGGCGAGACCGCCCCCGGACAGGCCCCCGGCACGGGCGTCCTCCTCACCGGCGCCACCGGCTTCCTCGGCGCCTTCCTGCTGCACCAGCTCCTCGACACCACCGAACACCGGGTGTACTGCCTGGTCCGCGCCGACGACGAGGCCGAGGGCCTGGAGCGGCTGCGCCGGGCCGCGGCGGCCTACGCCCTGCCCGCCCCGGACCCCGACCGGGTCCGGGTCGTCCTCGGCGACCTGAACACCGTCGAGCAGGTCTGCGAGGACCACCGGGACGGCGAACTCGCCCGCGAGGTCGGCCGGATCCTGCACTGCGCGGCCAGGGTCGTGTTCACCGAGCCGTACAGCGAACTGCGCTCCGAGAACGTGCTGGCCACCCTCGGCCTGCTGCGCTGGGCGCGCCGGCACGGGATCCGGGACTTCGGGTTCGTCTCCTCGCTCGCCGCCACCGGCGCGGCGCTCGGCGGCGACGGCCGGACCACGGAGACCCGCGAACAGCCCCTCGACCCCGCCCAGGGCGGCTACGGCGTCGGCAAGTGGGTCTGCGAGCGGCTGCTCGAACGCGCCGAGCCCGAGGGCATGCGGGTCCGGATCTTCCGGCCCGGCCTGATTCTCGGCTCCACCCGCACCGGCGCCTGCAACCCCAAGGACATGATCTGGCGGATGCTCGCCTCCGGGCTGGCCACCGGCGTGCACCCGCTCGACGACCGCCCGATGCCGATGGCCCCCGTCGACCTGGTCTCCAGGGCCGTCGTGGACCTGCTGTTCGCCCCCGGCGCGGCCGGCCGCGCCTACCACCTGGTCGCACCCGAGGGCTACGGCGCCCGCCGGCTGTTCGCCCTCCTCGGCGAGGCCGGCCTGCCCACCGGGCGGGCGAGCCGCTCCGACTGGCTCACCGCCGTCGCCGACCGGGCCCGCGGCGGCGACAACCCCATCCTGACCAGCATGGCGCTCTACGACCTGGCCGACCACGAGGGCGCCGACGCCGGCGTCGAAGCCGAAGCCTGGAAGCCCTGGCTGCGGGAGGGCGGACACCAGCCCGCGCCCACCGCGGCACTGCTGCGCTCCTCGCTCGCGCACCTCGCCGGCCAGGACCCGCACTACCGCGAACTGCTCGGCGCCACGCTCGCCGCAGCATCCGACCGAAACGAGTGAAGACGTGACGGAACAGCACAACCACCTGCTCGCCGTACTGGGCGCGGGCGTGATGGGCACGGGCATCACCGCCCTCGCCCTCGGCCACGGCGTTCCCGTCGTGCTGGTCGACACCGACGAGGAGATCCTGGCCCGCGCCGCCCAGAACGTGCGCCGGCAGATCCGGCAGGGCCAGCTCCTCGGCAAGCTGCCGCGGGACATCCGCCACCCCGAGCTGCGGACCGTCACCGACCTCGACGCGATCGCACCCGCCACGGCCGTCGTGGAGGCCGTCGTCGAACTGCCCGCGGTCAAGGCGGACGTCCTCGCCAGGGCCTCGGCGCTGGTGAAGCCCGGCACCCCGGTGATCACCAACACCTCCGGCATCCCCGTCGACGAGCTCGCCGGGCACTGCGCCCGCCCGGAGGACGCCGTCGGCGCCCACTTCATGAACCCGCCGTACCTGATCCGCACCGTCGAGGTGATCCGCGGCCCCCGCAGCACCGACGACGCCCTCGGCCGCACCCTCGCGCTGCTCGCCGACCTCGACCGGGAGTCGATCGTGGTCGGCGACGGCCCCGGCTTCGTCATCAACCGGGTCCTCCAGCGGATGCTCAACGAGTCCGCGCGGATCGTGCAGGAGGGCATCGCCGGCCCCGAGGAGGTGGACGCGCTGTTCCGCGGCTGCCTCGGCCACACCACCGGCCCGCTGGCCACGGCCGACCTGATCGGCCTGGACAACGTGGCGGACAGCCTGCGGGTCCTGCACGAGCGCACCGGTGACGCCGGCTACGAACCCTGCCGGCTCCTGCTCGACAAGGTCGCCGCCGGCGACCACGGGCGCAAGACCGGCCGCGGCTTCTTCGACTACGGGTCCTGACGCGCATGCGCACCGACCCCGTGCAGGCCCCCACTCCCACCACACCACCGACCGAGAGGGACCCGATCGCCGTGTCCGCCACCTCCTCCCCCCAGCAGAACACCACCGAGATCGAGACCGGGCTGCTCGCCTTCCTGGAGAGCCGGGTCAAGGTGCCCGTGGACCCCGAGACCGACCTCTTCGCCTCCGGCGCCGTCACCTCCCTGTTCTCGCTGGAACTGGTCGTCCACGTGGAGACCGCGTACGGCGTGGCCGTCGGCGGAGCGGACCTGACGCTCGACAACTTCCGCACCGTCCGCGCGATGACCGCCCTGGTGGGGCGGCTGCGCGCGGACACGATGGGCGGCACCGATGCGTGAGTCCGCCCGTCAGGCGGCCGCCCTGGTGGCGGAGCTGACCGAGGGCCGCGCCGAGGAGTGGGACCGCACCGGGGAGATCCCCCGGGAGGTGATCCGCGACCTGGGCACCAAGGGCATCCTGTGCGCCGACGTGCCCGAGGCGTTCGGCGGCCTCGGACTGAGCAGCCTCGACCTGGGCGAGCTGATCGCCGCGACCGGCGAGGCCTGCAGCTCGCTGCGCAGCGTCATGACCTCCCAGGGCATCGCCGCCTGGACCGTCACCCGCTTCGGGACGCCCGCCCAGCAGCAGGAACTCCTGCCGCGGCTGACCTCGGGGGAGAGCGCCGCCGTCGCGTTCAGCGAACCGGGCGCCGGCAGCGACCTGGCCGCCGTGACCACCGAGATCACCCGGGACGGCGACACGGTCGTCCTGAACGGCGAGAAGGCCTGGGTGACGGGCGCGGCCTACGCCTCCCTGATCGTCGTCCTCGGCCGGTACGGGGACGGTGCCGCGCTCGTCGTGGTGCCCGCGGACGCGCCCGGCGTGAGCATCGAGCGGGTCCCCGACCCGCTGGGCTGCCGGGCGGCCGGGCACTCCACGGTGCGCCTGGACGGGGTCCGGCTGCCCGCGGGCCTCCTGCTGGGCGGCGCCGGGATGCCGGCCACCTTCCTGGTGACGTCCCCGCTCACCCACGGCCGGATCTCCGTGGCCTGGGGCTGCGTCGGCATGCTGCGGGCCTGTCTGCGGGCCGTCGTGCGGCACAGCGCGCAGCGGCACGCCTTCGGCGGTCCGATCGCCGGGCACCAGCTGGTGCGCGGTCACATCGCCGACCTGCACACCGCGGAGCGGACCGCGACCCTGGCCTGCGAGCGGGCCAGCGGCGACTGGGACGCCCGGCAGCCGCGGCACGCCGCCTCGGCGGTCCTGGCCAAGCAGGTGGCCGCGGGGGCCGCCGCGCGGGGCGCGGCCTCGGCGGTCCAGGTGCTCGCCTCCGCGGGCGCCGACAACTCGCACGTGGTGGCCCGGGCCTACCGCGACGCGAAGCTCATGGAAGTCATCGAGGGAAGCAACGAGATCAGTCGTCTGCTGCTGGCGGACGAGGCAATGGCGGTGTGGGCATGACGGAGCACGACCAGCGGGGCGACATCGGCATCGGAGCCATCCACTGCCTGCTGCCCGAGGACCGGACCGCGGTGGCCGACCTGCCCGAACTGGGGCTGCTCGGCCACGAGGAGAAGGCGTTCGCCCTCGGTTCGGGCATCGAGACGGTGGGCGTCCACGAGGACCGGGCCACGGCCGGGCTCGCAGCCGAGGCGGTGCGCGGCCTCGGCCTCGCACCGGGGGCCGCGCCGGACCTCCTGCTGCTCGTCAGCCCCCGCTCCCCGGACGTCCTGCTCGGCTCGGACGTCGGCCAGGTGCAGCTGGAGTCCGGCCTGACCGGCGCGTTCTCCTTCACCGTGGACGGCCTGGGCTGCACCGGGTCCAGCGCGGCCTGGGCCCTGGCCCGGGACCTGATCGCCGCCGACCCGCGCCGCGACAGCGCCGTCATCGCGCACGCCAGCCGTCCCACCGGCGCGGACCGGGTGCGCTACCCCGTCACCGTGATCGGGGACGGGGCGTACGCCATGACGGTGGTGCGCGGCGGGCGTCCGGTGCTCAAGGCGCACCGGATGGAGAGCGACGGGAGCTTCCACGACCTCTTCCGCGTCGACTACAAGTCCGCCCCCTGGTACGAGTGGCGGGAGGAGTGCCGGTCCGCGGACCGCTACCGGTTCGAACTCGCCCTGCACAGCCGCCAGCGGCTGTCCCGGCTGGTCGACGAGGTCCTCGCGGACGCCGGCGTCGCCAAGGGCGACATCGCCGCCACCCTGATGCAGAACGTCACCGCCGGGGCCTTCGACTTCTACGAGAGCCTGCTCGGCCTGCCGATCCACCAGGTGTGCCGGCGCCACCTGGCCGCGTACGGCCACCTGGGCGCCATGGACGTCGTGCTCAACCTCCAGCGGCTCCTCGACGAGGGCGGGCTGCGGCGCGGCGACCACGTGCTCGTCCTGAACAACAGCCCGGTCGCCGCCTGGGCCGCCACCCTCTGGGAGATCTGACGATGTCTGACACCGCCGCGGGGCCGGTTCCCGCCGCCGCCCCGACCCCCGCCGCCACCCCGGCCGCCGCCACCCCGGCCCAGAGCCAGGCCCCGGTCAAGTGCCTGGTCTGGGACCTGGACAACACGCTGTGGCGCGGCACCCTCCTGGAGGACGAGGAGGTCGAGGTGCCCGAGGAGATCCGGCGCACCGTCCTGGAGCTGGACTCCCGGGGCATCCTCCAGTCGGTCGCCAGCCGCAACTACCACGACCACGCCTGGGCGCGGCTGGAGAAGCTGGGCTTGGCCGAGTACTTCCTGGTCCCGCAGATCGGCTGGGGCCGCAAGTCCGACAGCGTCCGCGCGATCGCCGCCGAGCTCAAGTTCGCCGAGTCCGCCATCGCGTTCATCGACGACCAGCCCACAGAGCGGGCCGAGGTCGAGCACGAGCTGCCCGCGGTGCGCACCTACGAGGCCGAGCGGGCGACCGGACTCACCGGCCTGCCCGAGTTCACGCCGGCCCACGTCACCGAGGACGCGGCCAACCGGCGCTCGATGTACCAGGCCGGCGTGCGGCGCGAACGCGCCGAGGCCGAGCACAGCGGGTCCGGCGACGAGTTCCTGCGCTCCCTGGACCTGCGCCTGGTCGTCGAGCACGCCGGGCCCGACCAGCTGGCGCGCGTCGAGGAACTCACCCTGCGCACCAGCCAGATGAACGCGACGGGCGTGCACTACTCGCACGAGGACCTCACCGCCCTGCTCGCCGATCCCGACCACGACGTGCTGGTGGCCGGCCTGACCGACCGCTTCGGCAGCCACGGGGCGGTGGGCGTGCTGCTGCTCCAGCGCCTGCCCGGCCGTTGGCACCTGAAGCTGCTCGCCACCTCCTGCCGGGTGGTGTCCTTCGGTACCGGTGCCACCGTGCTGCGCTGGCTGATGAACCAGGCGCACGCCGCCGGGGTGCACCTGACGGCCGACTTCCGGCGCACCGACCGCAACCGGATCATGGAGGTCGCCTACCGCTTCGCCGGATTCGGCCAGGACCCGTGCGAGGACTGCGGCCCCGCCGCCGGGGAGGGCCCCGACATCCAGCGGCTGCACCTGGTGCCCGCCGCCCAGGAGGTCTCCACGAGCATGCGGGTCACCGCCCCCACCCTCGGCACCGGCCGCCTGACCTCCGTCCACGAGGTCTACGGCCACCGGGTGGAGTGCTCGTACGACAGCGCCGCCCGCGGCGTGGTCCGGGACTTCTTCGGCCCGGAGTCGGCCGTGCCCGACGCGCCCGCGGCCGGCCACGAGCGCACCGTGCGGCTGGCCTTCGACGTGCAGGACGGCCCGGCGGTCGCCGCGGTCAACCCGCCGCACAACCTGGAGGTGATGACCGGGGACCCGATCGTCATCGACACCGCCTCCTCCCGCTGCGTCCTCGACCCCGCGGCGCTGTCCGGCACCGTCACCCTCGCCCGTGCCGATCTCGACGACTCGCAGGTGTGGGGCCGCTGGATCCTGGAGCGGCTGTTCCTCTACCTGGTCTGCCGCCACCCGCGCAGCTACCCGCTGCACGCCGGCGCCGTCGAGGTCGCCGGGCGCACCGCCGTGCTGACGGCCGCGGCCGGCGTGGGCAAGTCGACCTTCACCTACTGGGCCCTGCACCGGGGCGCCCGCCTGGTCGGCGAGGACATCCTGGCCCGGAACATGGACGAGCCCGAGGGCGTCCTGTGGGGCTACCCGCGCGCCCTGTACCTCTCCCCGGACATGATCGCCCGCAGCGAGGTCCTCCGGGAGGCGTCGGCCACCTCCATCGAGGGCGGCGCCAAGAGCCGGGTCACCGTGCCGCCGGCCCTGGAGGAGCGGCTGACCACCCGCGCCCGCCCCGACGCCCTGGTCTTCCTGGTCCGCGGTGAGAGCGGCGGGCTGCGCGGACTCGACGTCGAGCAGGCCCTGGAGCGCTGCCGCGAGGACTACGCCACCGCGAAGGACGCGCAGCAGTGCGCCGCCGTCGAGGAGGACCTGCGCGGCCTGCTGGCCGGCCTGCCGCTGTGGGAGTTCGAGGTGTCCGCCGACCTCGACGAGAGCTACGACCGGCTGCACGCCGCCCTCGCCGCGCTGCCCGCCACCGGGTGACCGGCGCCGAGCCGAGCCCCGTCCCGCCGTTCCCGCGAGTCCGATAGGAAGCCAGTGCACGACCTGAAGCACGCGGTGTCCCTCTACGAGGTGTACGCCGCCCGGGCCGCCGAGCGGCCCGACGCCGTCGCGATCACCGACGGCTCCGTCCACGTCAGCTACGGCGAACTGGAGCAGGCCGCCCGGGAGTTCCGCTCGGGCCTGGCCCGAGCGGGGGTCGGCCCCGGGGAACTGGTCGGGATCAGCCTGGAGCGGGGCTGGGAGGTGGTCGCCGCGATCCTCGCCGTCCTCGGCCACGGCTGCGGCTACGTGCCGCTGGACCCGGCCTACCCCGCCGACCGGCTCGCGTTCATGGCGCGCAACACCGGGGCCCGGGTCGCCATCGCGGCGCAGGACGGCCCGGCGCTGCCGGACGGCGTCGTCCGGGTGTGGCGCGAGGACGCGCCGGCGCCGCAGCCGGCCCCCCGGGCCCGGCCGGCCGACGTACCGGTCTACGTCATCCACACCTCGGGATCGACCGGCACCCCCAAGGGCGTGGCCGTCGACGAGCAGGCCGTCCTCGAACTCTTCCGCTCCTGCGCGGACGGCCCCTTCGTCTTCGGCCCCGAGGACGTCTGGAGCCTGTACTTCAGCTACAGCTTCGACTTCTCGGTGTGGGAGATCTGGGGCGCGCTGCTGTTCGGCGGCCGCATCGCCCTCGTCCCCGCCGACACGGCCAAGCGCCCCGCCGCCCTGCTCGACTTCCTCGCCGAGCAGCGGGTGACGGTGCTCAGCACGGTGCCGAGCTTCTTCAAGTACCTGCCCAAGGCCTACCAGCGGCGCCCCGTCGACCTGGCCCTGCGTTACGTGGTCTTCGGCGGCGAGGCCCTCGACCGGATCTCGGTCCGCTCCTGGATGACCCTGCGCCCCGGCGCGGAGACCCTGGTCAACATGTACGGGATCACCGAGACCACCGTGCACACGACCTTCGGCGCGCTCACCCCCGAGCGGGTCGCCTCCGACCGCGGCGGCACCTGGATCGGCCGTCCGCTGGCCCACCACACGATGGTGCTCCTCGACGAGCACGGCGCCCCGGTGCCCGACGGCGAGCCCGGCGAGGCGTACATCGCCGGCCCGGGCCTGGCGCACGGCTACGTCAACCGGCCCGACCTCACCGCGGAGCGGTTCCCCGAGCTGCGGCTGGCCGGCGACACCGCGCACCGCCGCTGGTACCGCACCGGCGACCTGGCCCGGAAGCTGTCCGACGGCACCTACGAGTACCTGGGCCGCAACGACCGGCAGATCAACCTGCGGGGGTTCCGCATCGAGCTCGGCGAGATCGAGGCGGCCCTGCGCGCGGTGCCCTGGGTCGCGGACGCCGTGGCCGTGACGGAGGAGGCGGCCGGCGGGGAGAGCGTCCTCGCCGCGTACACCACGCTCGGCCCCGGGGCGGAGGCCACCGACGGCACCGCCGCCCTGCTGCGGCAGGCCTGCGTCGAGCGGCTGCCCGCGCACATGGTGCCCAACCGGATCACCGTCGTCTCCGAGATGCCGCTCGCCCCGTCCGGGAAGCTGGACCGGGCCCGGCTGTCCACCGACACGGGGCTGCGGGTGATGTCGCGGTGAGCACCGAGATCGAACGCAAGTTCAAGGTCGCCGAGGACTGGCGGGTGCCCCCGCAGGCCACCGCCGAGCGCCTGCGGCAGGCCTACCTGACCCCCTCCGGCGCCCCGGTGGAGTTCCGGGTCCGCGCGGGGGAGGGCACCCGGCTGATGACGGCCAAGACCTTCGACCCGGCCTCCGGCGCCATGGTCCGCCAGGAGGTCGAGTTCCCCGTCGCCGACGAGGTCTTCGACCAGCTGTGGGACCTGGCCGGCGGGGAGTGCCTGAGCAAGGTCCGCTGGAGCGTCCCGCTCGACGGCCACCTCGCGACGGTCGACGAGTACGACGGCGCCCTGACCGGACTGCGGGTGGTCGAAGTGGAGTTCGCCGACGTCGAGGCCGCCCGGGCCTTCGTGCCGCCGCACTGGTTCGGCGAGGAGATCACCGGCAGCCCCGCCTGGAGCAACCGGGAACTGGCGGCACGGGCCCGCACGGGGCAGCACACCGAGGGAGAGAACCGATGAACCGGCACGTCACGTTCGAACGCCTGCACAACTTCCGCGACCTGGGCGGCTACCGCTCCGCCGACGGCCGCACCGTGCCCTGGCGCACCCTCTACCGCTCCGACAACCTCGGCAAACTGCGCGGCGACGACTGGCGGACCTTCCTGGACCTCGGCATCCGCACCGTCATCGACCTGCGCTACCCCTGGGAGATCGAGACCAAGGGCCAGGTGCCCGAACCCGAGCGCTTCCACTACGTCAACCTCAGCATCGAGCACCGCCCGTACGACCAGGCCGAGATCGACCCGGCGCTCGACCCCTGGCGCTACCTCGCCGACCGCTTCGCCGAGGTCGCCGACGACGGGGTCGAGGAGATCCGCCAGGTCCTGGAACAGATCGCCCACGCCCCCGGCCCGGTCGTCTTCCACTGCACCTCCGGCAAGGACCGCACCGGCCTCATCGGCGCCCTCCTGCTCACCGTCCTCGACGTGCCCCGCGAGACCGTCCTCGCCGACTTCGCCCTCACCGAGGCCGCCACCGCGCGCCTGATCGAGGACTGGAAGAGCGCCAACCCGGACCGCGAACTCAAGTGGCCCGGCTACGGCCGCGCCCCCGCCGTGATCATGGACCTCACCCTCACCGACCTGGAAACCCGGTACGGCTCGGTCCAGGGCTACCTCAAGGACCGCGTCGGCCTCGCCGACGACACCGTCGACGCCCTGCGCGCCCGGCTGCTCACGGACGAGGACCACTGACGCATGCCCGGCACCAACCTCACCGCCGACGAGGCCGCACGGCGCTCCCGCGCCCTGACGGTCGACACCTACGACATCACCCTCGACCTGTCGGCCGCCGCCCGGGACGACACCTTCACCTCCGTCACCGAGATCCACTTCGACTGCGCCGACCCGCACACCCCGCTCTTCCTCGACCTGCGGGCACCCCGGCTGGACGAAGTGCTCCTCAACGGGCGGCCCCTCGACCCCGACCGGGTCTTCCACGACTCCCGGATCGAACTGCCCGACCCCGCCCCCGGGCGCAACCACGTCAAGGTCACCGCGCGCTGCGCCTACACCACCACCGGCGAAGGCCTGCACCGCTTCACCGACCCGCTCGACGGCCACACCTACCTGTACAGCCAGTTCGAAGTCGCCGACGCCCAGCGGGTGTTCGCCTGCTTCGACCAGCCCGACCTGAAGGCCGGGTTCGCCTTCACCGTCACCGCCCCGCAGCACTGGACGGTCATCTCCAACACCCCGCCCGCCACGGACGACCCCGGCCCCGTCCCGGACTGCCGGACCTGGACCTTCGGGCGCACCCCGCGGCTGTCCACCTACGTGGTCTCCCTCGCCGCCGGTCCCTTCCACGCCGTGCACAGCGAGCACCGCACGGCCGACCGCACCCTGCCGCTCGGCCTGTACTGCCGCCGCAGCCTCGCCGAACACCTCGACGCCGACGACATGTTCGCCGTCACCCGGCAGGGCCTGGACTGGTTCCCGGAACGCTTCGGACACCCGTACCCGTTCGAGAAGTACGACCAGATCTTCGTCCCCGGCTTCAACGCCGGAGCCATGGAGAACGCCGCGGCCGTCACCTTCAGCGAGAAGTACGTCTTCCGCTCCCGCGCCACCGGGGCCGCCCACCGCAAGCGCGCCGCGACCGTCCTGCACGAACTCAGCCACATGTGGTTCGGTGACCTCGTCACCATGGCCTGGTGGGACGACCTGTGGCTCAACGAGTCGTTCGCCACCTACTGCTCGTTCGCCTGCCAGGCCCTGGCCCCCGACTCGCGCTGGACCGACTCCTGGACCACCTTCGCCAACCACCAGAAGGCCAAGGCCTACCGCCAGGACCAACTGCCCTCCACCCACCCCGTGGTCGCCCCCATCCGCGACCTGGAGGACGTGCTCGTCAACTTCGACGGCATCACCTACGCCAAGGGCGCCTCCGTCCTCAAACAGCTCGCCGCCCACGTCGGCACCGACGCCTTCTTCGCCGGCGTGCGCAGCTACATCGCCGAGCACGCCCACGGCAACACCCGGCTGCCCGACCTCCTCGGAGCCCTGGAACGCAGCTCCGGCCGGGACCTCGGCAGCTGGGCGAAACTGTGGCTGGAGACCGCCGGCGCCAACGTGCTGCGCCCCGAGATCGACACCGACGCCCACGGCCGCATCACCGCCTTCCGGGTCTGCCAACAGGCCCCGGCCCTCCCGCCCGGCGCCGCCGGGGAAGCCGTCCTGCGCCCGCACCGCATCGCCATCGGCCTCTACCACCCGGACGCGGACGGCACCCTGCGCCGCGTCCACCGCGTCGAGACCGACATCCCCGCGCAGGAACTCACCGACATCCCCGAACTCGTCGGCCACCCCCGGCCCGACCTGGTCCTGCTCAACGACGACGACCTGACCTACGCCAAGGTCCGCTTCGACGACCTCTCCACGCGCACCCTCACCGCACGCCTCGGCGACCTCGCCGACCCCCTGCCCCGCGCACTGTGCTGGGCCGCCGCCTGGGACATGACCCGCGACGGCGAACTGCCCGCCCACGCCTACCTCGACCTGGTCCTCGCCGCCTCCGGCGCCGAAACCGACATCGGCGTGGTCGAATCCCTGCACCGCCAGGCCGCCTACGCCCTGCACCACTACACCGACCCCGGCGCCCGCGCCGCGCTCACCGCCCGCTGGAGCCAGTCCGCCCTGGACCGGCTGCGCACCGCCGAACCGGGCAGCGACCACCAACTGGCCTGGCTGCGCGCCTTCATCGCGTCCGCCCGCACCGAGGACCACCTCGACCTGGTCGCCGGCGTCCTGGACGGCACCGCCCCCGGACCCGGTCTCACCCCGGACACCGAACTGCGCTGGTCCGCCGCCGTCCGCCTCGCCGCGGCCGGCCGCCTCGACGACACCGGGATCGCCGCGCAGGAGCGGACCGACCCCACCCCGGCCGGCGCCGCCCACGCGGCCACCGCCCGGGCCGCCCGCCCCCGCACCGAGGCCAAGGCCGAGGCGTGGGCGGCCGTCGTCGAACGCGGCGACCTGGACAACCAGCTGCAGAAGGCCGTCATCGCCGGATTCGCCGAAACCACCGAACCCGCCCTGCTGGCCCCCTACACCGAGCGCTACTTCCGGGCGATCGCCGGTATCTGGGACGGCCGCAGCCACGAGATGGCCAAGCAGATCGTCCTCGGACTCTTCCCCCCGCTCGGCGAGCCGACCACGGCCGAGGCCGCCGGCCACTGGCTGGAGACCCACCCCGACGCCCCGCCCGCGCTGCGCCGCCTCGTGCGCGAGCAGCACGACGACGCCCGCCGCGCCCTGCGGGCCCAAGCCGTCGACGCCACCCACGCCCCCGGGCCGCACACCACCCCCTGACACCTCCCGACGCCGCACCCGGCGCGGATTGGACACCACGCATGCACCACGCCCCGTACGAGTTCTACGGCTACCGGGTGGCCTGCACCGCCCCCGAGGACGCCCGGGCCGTCGTCACCCGGCTGTTCGGCGCCCCGCTGGCCGCGGACACCGCCCCGTGGCCCGGCGCGCCCACCGTCGCCCTCACCGTCGAGGTGACCGAGACCGCCCCCGCACCCACCGCGGCACCGCCCTACTTCCCGCCGCACTGGGACACCGACGACCGGGTCGTCATCGACACCGGCGGGTCCACCGCGACCGTCGAACCCGCCCGGCGCACCATCCACCTCACCCTGTCCCGCGCCGACCTGGACGACCCGATCGTGTGGGGCCGCTGGCTCGTCGAGAAGGCCTTCCTCGTCCTCACCCTGCGCTCCGACCACCACTACGGGCTGCACGCCGGAGCCCTGTCCGTGGGCGGCCGCTCCGCGCTGGTGACCGCGGACAGCGGCGTGGGCAAGTCCACGTTCACCGCCTGGGGGCTGCTGAGCGGCGCCCACTTCGCCGGCGAGGACGCGATGATGCGTCACGTCGACGACCCCGAGGGCCGCTTCTGGGGCTACCCCCGCGTCGCCTACCTCGACCCGGAACTCGTCCGCAGCCGGCCCGAACTGACCGGCGCCCGCACCGCCCCGGTCCCCGCCCGGGACAAGCACCGGCTCGAATGGCCCGCCGCCTTCGAGGGCCGCCTGCAGCCCGCGGTCCGCCCGCAGGCCCTGCTCGTCCTGACCCGCGAACACCGGCAGACCCGGCCGGTGAGCGTCACCGACGCACTGGAGCTGTGCCGCAGCGACTTCGCCGCCGGCAAGCACGACCCCGCCGTCCTCGCCCGGGTCGAGGACGACCTGACACGACAGCTCCACGGCATGGCCGTCCTGGAGTTCGGGCTCGGCCCGGACCTCGACGACAACCACGCCCGCCTCACCGCCCTCCTCGACGCCTGACCCACCCGCACCACCGCGAGCACGACCCCACCGAGAAAGCGAACCGCACCATGGGCACCGTCAACTGGTCCACACTCACCCGCATGCCGGTCAAGGCCTACCACTACGAACTGGACACCTGTTTCCGGGAAGGCCACGACGAACTCCGCACGGCCCTCGGCGACGCGACCACCGAGGTCCTGCACCGCTCGGCCCTCATGCTCGTCAAGCCCGACGGCCTGGCCACCGGCAAGCTCAAGGTCATCTGCGACTTCCTCGAAAGCCACGGATTCTCGATCATCGGCGCCGAGATGTTCCGCTTCGACCGGCACACCGGCCGCGAACTCTGGCGCCACCAGCACACCCTGGCCACCCTCGACCGCCTCGCCGTCAACGACCTCGTGCTCCAGGCCGGCCCCACCCTCCTGCTGCTCCTGCGCCGGCACGGCGACCACGCCCTCCCGGCGACCGTGCACCTCAGCTCGCTCAAGGGCAAGGCCGACATCACCCAGCAGGCCGCCGACAGCCTGCGCAGCGTGATCGGCCGCCCCAACCGGATGTGCAGCATGATCCACTGTGCGGACGAGCCGGCCGACCTGGTCCGCGAACTCAACCTCCTCGCCGACCCCGAACCCCGCAAGCGCCTGATCACCCGGCTCGCGGACGGCGCCCCCGGCACCGACGACCGGGAGACCCTCGACCACGTCCTGGACTCCGGCGAGTACGGCGCCACCGTCCTCGACCGCGACGCCGCCGTCGAGCGCATCGGCGCCGCCATCCGCGGGCGCGCCGCCGAACGCCCCGACCTCGCCCCGGCCACCACCCGGCTGCTGGAGCAGCTGGCGGCCACCGACCGCGGCGAACCGCTGCCGTGGCGGGAGTTCGCCGCCGCCCTGGCCGGCCTCGAACTCGACCTGGACGTCTGGGACGTGGCCATGCTCGGCAGCAGCCACATCCAGGAGGACGAGCCCGACGGCATCAAGGTCATCGGGAACCCGGCCCCCGGCTCCTGGCTCGCCTGACCCGGCACCCGCACCGGGCCGGTCGCCACGCACCCGCCGAAGACCGGCCGGAGCGGGCCGACCGGCCCACCCCGCACCACCCGGAAAGGCCCCATGGCAACCGACCTCCGCCCCCCGCAGCCCCGGCCCGCGCCCGCCGACACCACCGCCGCTGCCGCCGCCGACAGCGCCGCCGCCACAGCCACCGCGCAGTGGTGGACACCGCTGCGCCCCTCCGCGGCCCCCGCCGCCCGGCTGCTGGTCCTCCCGCACTCGGGCGCCGGCCCCAGCCGCTACCGGCGGATCGTCGGCGACCTCCCCGCGCACGTCGAGATCCTCGGGCTGACCCTGCCGGGCCGCGAACGCCGGTACGGTGAACCACCCGGCGCGACCCTCGACGACGTCCTGGACAGCCTCCCGGACTCCCCGCACCCGGACCTGCCGACCCTCGTGTTCGGCCACAGCCTCGGCGCCACCGTCGGCCTGCACGTCGCCCGCGCCCTCGGCGACCGGTGCACCGGCCTCATCGCCTCCGGAAGCATCCCCGGCGGCCGGGACGGCTGGCTCACCGAGGACACCGACGACGCGACCATCCTGCGGCTGCTCGACCTCGGCGGCGACATGCCCCCCGCACTCGCCGGCGACACCCCGTGGCGTGCGGCCCTGCTGCGCACCCTGCGGGCGGACCTGCGCCTGGGCACCGAAGCCTCCGACCGTTCCCCGGACCTGCGCATCGAGGCCCCGATCACGGTCCTCTGCGGCCGCGACGACCGCCTGGTCGCCCCGGACGACCTCACCTCGTGGTGCGCCCACTTCGCCGCCCCCGGCTCCCTGCACCTCCTGCCCGGCGGCCACTTCGCCGTCTTCGACGAGGCCAACCTGGCCGCCGTCACCCGGACCGTGGCCGCCGCACTGCCGAAGGCCCCGTGACCCGCCCGGCGGTGGGGCCGGCAGACGGCGGCGGGGCAGCAGCCTGCGGTGGGGTCGGCAGGCGGCGGCGAGGTCAGCAGACGGCGGCGAGCGAGTCGACGAGGATGCCGAGCCCTTCCCTCGCCTCGTCCTCGGTGAGGGTGAGCGGGGGAGCCATCCGCAGGGCGTGGCCGTAGAGGCCGCCCTTGCCGATGAGCAGGCCCCGCTGCTTCGCGTGTTCCAGCACCCGGGCGGCCAGCGCCGGGCTCGGCGCCCCGGTGCCGGGGTCGACCAGGTCGACGGCGAACATCAGGCCCTTGCCCCGGACGTCCCGTGCGACCGGGAGCCGTTCCGCCGCGGACCGCAGGCCGTCGATCAGCAGTCGGCCGAGCCGGTCGGCGTTGGCCTGGAGGTCGTGGGCGAGCAGGTAGTCCAGGGTGGCCTTGGCGGCCGCCGTCGCGATCGGGTTGCCACCGAACGTGGAGATGCCGTTGGCCGGAAGCGCGTCCATCAGCGCGCCGTCCGCGACGACACCACCGATCGCGAAGCCGTTCCCCAGGCCCTTCGCGAAGGTCATGACGTGGGGCGTCACACCGTGCGCCCGGATGCCCCAGAAGTGCTCTCCGGTACGGCCCCAGCCCGTCTGCACCTCGTCCGAGACCAGCAGGATCCCGTACCGGTCCAGGACCTCCCGGTACCGCGCGAGGAGCCCGTCCGGCGGTGCGGTGAAGCCCCCGACGCCCTGGACGGGCTCCACGATCAGGCAGGCGACGTCGGTGGCGGTGGCCGTGTCGAGGACCTGCTGCAGATCGTCCGTGCAGAAGGCCAGGAAGTCCTCGTCCGACAGGTGCGGGAAGCGCGCGCGGTCGGCGCCGTGCAGGTAGTGCACGTTGACGGGCGAGAGCGAGGAGTTCTTCCAGCTCCGGTTGCCGGTGACGGCCGTGGCCGCGTACGAGCGTCCGTGGTAGCTGTTGCGCAGCGCGAGCACCTGGTCGGACCGGCGGGCGTTGGTGGCGAGCAGCAGCGCCGTCTCGTTGGCCTCGGTGCCGGAGTTGGTGAAGAAGACCTTGGCGTTCGCGATGCCCGACAGCTCCGCGATCCGCTCGGCCAACTCCACCTGGGTGCGGAGGAGGTACAGCGTCGAGGTGTGCGCGATCCCGGTGCGCAGCTGCCGTTCGACGGCCTCCCTCACCTCGGGCACGTCGTACCCGAGCATGTTGGTGAGGATGCCGCCGAAGAAGTCGAGGTAGCTGCGTCCGGCGGAGTCGGTGACGCGGCGCCCCTCGCCGCTCACGATCTCGATCGGCTCGTCGTAGTAGAGCGACATCCACCTCGGCATGACCGCGCGGTGGCGGTCGAGCAGGTTCGACAAGCGAGGCTCACTCTCCTTGCGACAGCACCGACTTGGCGTCGGTCGGGGAGCCGGGACGCGACGCGTGGACGGCTTCCAGGCAAGCTACCCGACCCCCGGTCCGCAGCCCGGTCAATCGGGGACGACACGGGCCGCGAGTGCGCCACCGCGATCCGCCGCCGCGCCTCCTCGGTGCGCCGGCCTGCCGCACCCCCCCGCGCCGGGTACGGCTCAGGGCCCGGTGTCCGCGGCGCGGTCGGGGTCGGCGGCGGCCTGGGCGAGGTTGTGCTCCAGGCGTTCCAGGGTGTGCCGGGCGTCGGTGCGTTCGTCGGCGCTCAGGTCGGCGGCGACGAGGTCCTCCAGCTGGGTCCAGACCCGTTCGACCTCGTGGCGCAGGGCCTGGCTGGCGGGGGTGGGTTCGACGAGGGACGCGCGCCGGTCGGTGGGGTCGGGGCGGCGGCGGACGAAGCCGGCCTGTTCGAGGCGCTGGACGGTGCGGGTCATGGTGGCCGCGTCGGAGTCGAGCAGCCGTACGAGGTCGCTCTGGCGCTGCGCGCCGAGTTCCCACAGCTGCATCATGACGAGCTCCTGGCCCGGGTGGAGGCCGAGGGGGCGCAGGAGCTGTCCGGCGTGCATGCGGTGCAGGCGGGCCAGGCGGAAGATCGCGTGGCTGACCGGTCCACCCCCGGCCGCGGCGGGCAGCGGGACGGTGGCCTCCCGTCCTTCGGGGGTCGGTCGGCCTGCCGGTGTGGGCTGTGTCATCGCTTCCTCACTCACTGCTTGAACAGGAGAACTCTACTCTCCGATGCGCCTCCCCGCGGTTCGTCCGGGCTGGGTGTGGCATAAAAGCAGCTCAGGGCATGTGACCTGGATCACATCGTTCTCCAGGAAGGGATTCCCGAGGTTTACTTGTTCGAGCAGGTAACCACCCCGGGTGCGGGTCCGGAAGACCCGGACCGCACAGCACCCCTTCTCCCGAGGGAATGACCATGACCACTGCGTTCGATCCCATCGTCCTGGCCGGCAAGCACCTGGCGAACCGCATCGCGATGGCGCCGATGACCCGCAGCCGGGCCTTCGGCCCCGGCGCCGAACCCACCGAGCTGATGGCGACCTACTACGCGCAGCGCGCCGGCGCCGGACTGATCGTGACCGAGGGCATCCAGCCCTCCGCCGTCGGCCAGGGCTACCCCGACACCCCCGGCCTGCACACGCCCGGTCAGGTCGCCGCGTGGCGGACGGTGACCGACGCCGTGCACCGCGAGGGCGGCGTGGTCTTCGCGCAGCTGATGCACACCGGCCGGATCGGCCACCCCAGCCTGCTGCCCGACGGCCTGGTGCCGGTCGGCCCGTCGGCGGTCGCCGCGAAGGGCCAGGTCTACACCGCCGAGGGGCCGAAGGACTTCGTGACGCCCAAGGAGCTGAGCGATGCGGAGATCCGCCGGACGGTCGACGACTTCGCCGCCGCGGCCCGCGCCGCCGTCGAGGCCGGGTTCGACGGCGTGGAGATCCACGGCGCCAACGGCTACCTGGTCCACCAGTTCCTGTCCACCAACGCCAACCGGCGCACCGACGACTGGGGCGGCGAGGTCGAGGGCCGGATCCGCTTCGCCGTCGAGGTGGTCACCGCCGTGGCCGAGGCGATCGGCCCCGACCGCGTGGGCCTGCGGATCTCCCCGGCGAACCCGTACAACGACATCGCCGAGGACGACCACCGCGACACCTACCGCGCCCTGGTGGCCGCGCTGGAGCCGATCGGCCTCGCCTACCTGCACGTGCTGGAGGGCCCGGACCGCGAACTGACCCTGGAACTGCGCGAGCGGTTCACCGGCACCCTCGTCCTCAACCCGTTCACCCACCCCGAGGCCACCGGCCCGGACGCACTGGCCCTGGTCGAGGAGGGGACCGCGGACATCATCGCCTTCGGGGCGCTCTTCCTCGCCAACCCCGACCTGCCGGCCCGCCTGGCCGCCGGCGGCCCGTTCAACACCCCCGACACGGCCACCTTCTACGGCGGCGACCACCGCGGCTACACCGACTACCCCACCCTGACCGCCTGACTGCCTGACCGCTCCGGCTGCCCGACCGGCGGAGCCACCGGCGTGGCCGCGCGGCCGGACACCGTCCGTGCGGTCCCCTGGTCCCACGGCCGCCGTCCGTCCTGCCCGTCCCCCTCCGTCTCCAGTCATCTCCACCCGTCACCACCTGGGAGTTCACGATGTCCACTGCAATCACCTTCTCCGAGTACGGCGGGCCCGAGGTCCTGCGGCTGTCGCAGGTCGCCGTGCCCGAGCCCGGCCCGGGCCAGGTCCGGATCAAGGTCAAGGCCGCCTCCGTGAATCCGCTCGACCTGAAGGTCCGCTCCGGCCTGATGGCCGGGACGTCCCCCGTGGACTTTCCGGTGATCCCGGGCCTGGACGCGTCCGGTGTCGTGGACGCGGTCGGCGAGGGCGCGGCCGTGGCCGTGGGGGAGGAGGTCCTCGGCGCCGCCGTGGGCGGCGGCTACGCCGAGTACGCCCTGCTGGAGCGGCCGGTGGCCAAGCCCGAGGGAATGTCCTGGGAGGTGGCCGCCGCGCTGGTCACCGTCGGCCGGACGGCGCACCGGGTGCTGGGGCAGCTCGGCGCTCAGGCGGGCCAGACGCTGCTGGTCCACGGCGCCGCCGGCAGCGTGGGCGTCATCGCGGTGCAGCTGGCCGTCGCCCGCGGCATCACGGTGGTCGGCACGGTCGGCGAGTCGGACATCGAGCGTGTCACCGCGCTCGGGGCGACCGCGGTCCGCTACGGCGACGGCTGGGTCGAGCGGGTGAACGCCGCCGTTCCCGGCGGTGTGGACCTGGTCCTCGACGCGGCGGGCGCGGGCGTGCTCGCCGATTCCGTGGCGCTGACCGGGGACCCGGGCGCGGTCATCACCATCGCCGACATGTCCGCGCGACAGCACGGCGTGCGCTTCAGCGCGGGCGCCGGCGACCAGACCACCGACCCCCTCCCGGAGCTCGTGCGACTGGCCGCGGCCGGCGGGCTCACCCTGCCGATCGGCCGCACCTACCCGCTCGACCAGGCCGCTACCGCGCACGCGGACCTGGAAGCCCACCGCACCCGCGGCAAGGTGGTCCTCCTGCCCTGACCGGCAGTCACGGGAGGGAACGCGGAAAGGGTCCGGCACCTGGGGAGGTGCCGGACCCTTTCCGACTGTGGAGCGCCAGGCCCGGATCGCACGGACTCTTCCTACTGAAAGTAGGACGTGCTCTGGTAGCACCGCTGACGCCTGGCGAGGAATCATTCTCCCTCGCGACAACAGGAATACTAGCAGCTCACGGAGCGTGCACCGACCGCGCCGAGAGGTGCCTCCGGCGAGCGCTCCACCCCGGCCTCGGCGATGCTCGCGAATGTCAGGCCACCGCCCCCCTACGGCCCAGGGCTCGCACGACCACGGCGACCTGACCGGGTGCGTGGGGAGAAACCCCAGCTTTCTGGGGTACCGGGAGCCCGGGCGCCGTCGAAGACTGTGGCTATGGACACCATCGAGAAGACCCGAACCGCAGACAACCGAGAGATCGTGCGTGCCTTCATCGACGCACTGTTCACCAAGGGCGACCTCGCGGCGGTCGACGAGTACCTCGCCGAGGACTTCCTCGACCACGACCCGCCGGTCGACCCCGA
Source organism: Kitasatospora sp. NPDC059599 (assembly GCF_042735125.1). Lineage (NCBI taxonomy): Bacteria > Bacillati > Actinomycetota > Actinomycetes > Kitasatosporales > Streptomycetaceae > Kitasatospora > Kitasatospora sp. NPDC059599. The sequence goes on from NZ_JBHWCL010000034.1 coordinate 42,509, forward strand.
CACCGGCCGTGAGGGCATGCGCAGGGCCGCCGCCCTGTTCCGCGGTGCCTTCCCGGACTGGCACTCCACGCCCGACTTCCTCGTCGCCGAGAACGACATGGTCGTGGAACGCTTCAGCGCCACCGGCACCCAGCTCGGCGAGATCTTCGGCGCGCCGGCCACCGGCCGCACCGTCACGCTCCGGGGGATCAACATCTTCCGGCTCCGGGAGGGCCGCATCGTCGAACGCTGGGGTCGGCTCGACGACCTGGGACTGCTGCGCCAGCTCGGGCTCGTCCAGGGCCCGGAGTAGTCGGGAGTAAAGTCGTGTTCGTGGCAGGTGCGGCCGTGGAACGGCGGCTCGCCGACATCGAACGACGGTGCCAAGGCGGGCTGGACACCGCCGCGCTGGGCACGGAGATCCTCGGCCGGCTGCGCCGGGTGGTACCGGCGGAGGCGGCCTTCTCCGCGACCGTCGATCCGGTGACCCTGCTGTTCACCTCGGCGACCGCCGAGGACCCGCTGGGCCCCGCGACGGCGCTCTTCCTCGACAACGAGTTCGGGCGCGCGGACGTCAACAAGTTCGCCGGCCTCGCCCGGGCGGCGGATCCGGCCGGCTCGTTGGACCGCGCCACCGAAGGCAACCGGAGGGACAGCGCCCGCTACCGGGAGATCATGGCCCCCCTCGGGCTCGGCGACGAACTGCGCGCCGCGCTGGTCACCGGACACCGCTGCTGGGGCGTGCTCTGCCTGCACCGGGAGGACTCCTCCCCGGGCTTCACCGACGAGGAGATCGCCCTCGTCCGGCGCATCGCACCGGTGCTGGCGACCGGCCTGCGCACGGCGGTGACCGCAGCACCGCCCCCGGAGGCCACCGCGGGCCCGGACGGGGTGGGCCTCATCCTGCTCGACTCCGCGCTCAGGACCGTGTCCATGAGCCCCGAGGCCGAGCAGTGGCTGACCGACTTCCCCGACGGCGACCGGCAGGACGCCGGCCTGCTCCCGGTCAGCGTGCTCGCGGCCGCCGCCGGCCCGGTGCCCTCGACCGTCCGCGTCCGCGGGCGCTCGGGCCGGTGGCTCGCCCTGCACACCAGCCGCCTGGGCCGGCAGATCGGCGTGGTGGTGGAACCGGCCCGACCGGCGGAACTCGGAGCGGTCCTGCTCAGCGCCCACGGACTCACCGACGCCCAGACCCGCGTCGCAGCCCTGGTCATCCGGGGGCACTCCACCCGCCAGCTGGTCGACGAACTCCACATCTCCGCCAACACCGTGCAGGAACACCTGACCGCCGTCTTCGACAAGTTCGGTGTCCGGAGCCGCCGCGAACTCGTCGCCGTCGTGCTGGCCGACCTGTCAGGGGCCGCGTAGGGAGGGGCGCCGGCCGGCCCGGTCGAACTCCCGACCCGGGGCGACCCGACACGCGACCCGACTCGCGGCGCGGCTCGTGACCCGACTCGCGGCGCGATTCCGGCATGGGTGGAATCGCGGCGCCGCTTGCTTCCGGTGCCGGCCGGTGCTCGGGCAGGGTGAGGACCCGACCGTCCTCCCCGATCCGAAGGACCTCCATGATCTTCATCACCGTGAAGTTCCCCGTCCGCCCCGAGCGCGCCGCGCAGTGGCCGGACATCGTCCGCGACTTCACCGAGGCCACCCGCGCCGAACCGGGCAACCTGTTCTTCGACTGGTCCCGCAGCATGGACGACCCGAACGAGTACGTCCTGGTGGAGGGGTTCCGCGACGGCGAGGCCGGCCGGGCCCACGTCGAGTCGGCGCACTTCCGGCAGGCGATGGAGACGCTGTCCGGCGCGGTCGCGGCCAAGCCGAAGATCATCAGCATCGACCTCCCGGAGCGTGACGGCTGGGACCTGATGGGGGAGATCTCGCCCCACGAGTCCTGAGCCCGAGCCCCGGGCCTGACCCCGCCGCCCGAGCCCGCCGCCCGCCGCCCGGCGCCCGAGCCCGGGTCCCGGCCCCCGGGACGCTCGTACCCGGGGGCCGGTCGGTCGTCCCGGTCCGCCCACCGGCACACTGGACGGGTCACGGAAGACCAGCAGGAGGAGCGTTCGCCATGGCGGGCCAGACCGGGCCGCGCGCCGCCGACCGCACCCTGGAGGTGCTGGAACTCGTCGCGCAGGCCGACGGGCCGGTCCCGGCCAAGGCCCTGGCCCGTACGCTCGGCTGCGCCCTGTCGACGGTCTACACCCTCCTGGCCCCGCTCACCGAGCGCGGCTACCTGGTGCGCACCGACGGCGGCTACACCCTCGGGTACCGGATCTCGGCCCTCCACCGGGCGTTCCGGCAGCAGATGGGCCTCGCCGACGGCATCGACGGCGTGCTCGCGCGCATGCGGCACTCCACCCACGCCTCCGCGAACTACGTGGCCTACCAGGGCGACGGTCTGGTGATCGCGGACGTGCGGACCGCGGCCGCCGAGGGCGCCGAGCCGGTCGACCTGACCGTCGGCGTCGACCCCCGCTCGCACGCCTACGCGCACGGCAAGATCGCCCTGGCCGCCGCCGGGCCGGCCGCGCGCCGCCGCTACCTCGAACAGCCGGGGCTGCACCGGTTCACCCCGCACACCATCGCCTCCGCCGAACGGCTCGACCGGGAGCTGCGGCGGATCCGCCGGATCGGCGTCGCCCTGGACGTCGAGGAGGCCCGGCCGGGGCTGGCCTGTCTGGCCGCCCCCGTGCTCGGGGCGAACGGTGCCGTGATCGGGAGCGTGTCGCTGTCCGTCCGGCCCGAGGACCTGCGGGCCCGCCGGCACCAGCTGATCGCCGCCGTCAAGCAGGCCGCCCGGGAGGCCTCGCCGCTCGCCCTGCCCTGACGACGGCCGTCCGGGTGGCCACCCGCCCCCCGCGGCCGCGGCAGTCGGGGGGTGGGCCGGCACCACGTCGGTTAGCGTCGGCCGTGGGGGACCGGACGGCGGTCGGAGGTCGGCGGCATGGCAACGGCGGCACCTGCGCGGCTGGTGGGCGCGTGGCGGCGGGCAGCGGACCGGCACCTGACGCCGACGAAGCGGTCGCTGGTGGTCATGTGGGCCGCGTTCGGCACCACCTTCGCCACGGTGCGGTTCATCACGCACGGGATCAAGGGCGGCTGGCTGCCGTGGGGCGACGTCTCGGCAGGCGGGAAGCACCTGCACCACTACAACCTCGGCATCGCGGCACTGGCCGGCGTCGGCCTGGTGGCCGTCCGCGGTGACGAGCAGGCGGTCGGCCACCCGGCGGTGGCGGCCGTCTACGGTGCGGGCGCGGCCCTGATCACCGACGAGTTCGCGCTGCTGCTGGACCTGCAGGACGTCTACTGGGCCGAGCAGGGCCGGGTGAGCGTCGACGTGTCGTTCGGCGTGCTCGCCGCGCTCGGCGGCTACCTGTCAGCCGCGCCGTTCTGGCACGAGGTCGTCCGGGTCACCCACCGTCAGTTGACGGCGGGGTGAGGGATCCCGCCCTCCGGCCGTCGGTGACCGCCTCGGCGACCGCCCAGGGAACGCCTCGGGGAACACCACCACCTCGGGGAACGCTTCGGGAACGCCTCGGGGAACGGCCGTTCCGGTAACCGCCGCCCGGAGAACGACCGTTCTCGGGAACCGTCGTTCTCCGCCCCCGGGGCACGCGGGCCTCGTCAGCGGTGCGGCACGGGCCCGCCCGCGGAGCGCAGCTTGGACTCGGTGAGCGCGGTCAGTCGGGCCGCGACCGGTGCCCGGTCCCCGCGGTGGCCGTTGATCAGCTCGTACTGGGCCGAGGCCTTGGCCCAGGCCCGCAGGCTGGCGGGGTCCCCGAGCAGCGCGGGGTCGGCGAGGTAGTGCTCGGCCATGGAGGTCGCGAGTTCCTCGATCCGCGGGTCGTCCGGCTCCCAGCTCTCGGCCTCCCAGCCGCGCTTGGTCAGCTCGATGTGTACGGGGTCGTCCAGCCCGTGTTCGAGCTGGGACAGGAAGCCGTCGAAGCCCTCCGGCACCAGCGCCCGGGCCAGGACCAGGGCCTCGCGTTGCGCGGCCACGTAGTCGGGGCCGAAGCCGAGGTCGGCCATCCGGGCCAGGACCGCGCAGGCCCGGTCGGGCAGCAGGGCCCGGTCGCCGTCGGCGAGTCGGCGCAGCGTGTCGCGGCGGGCGACGAGTTCGTCGATACGCGCAGTGAGCTGCCGTTCGACGTCGGCGAGTTCGGCGCCGAACCGCTCGGCGTCGGAGTCGAGCACGGGCCCGATCCCGGCCAGCGGGACGCCTGCGGTGGCCAGGGTCCGCACCTGCACCAGCTGCAGCAACTCGCCGGAGCCGTAACGCCGGTAGCCGGAGCCGTCCCGGTCCGGCTCCGCGACCAGGCCGAGCTTGTGGTAGTGCCGCACCGTCTTCACCGTGACGCCGACGAACGCGGCCGCCTGCCCGATCGTCACCCCGTTCCCCGCTGCGTTCCTCATCGGCCCAGGTTGCCGCAGAACACCGCGTCGACGAAACGCTGTTGGGCGGCCCGGAACGCCGGGGCTATCGACAGGTCGGCGTCGTCCACCCAGGTCAGCCCGGCGGTCAGGGTCGTGCTGCCGTCGGGGGCGCCGTACATCAGCGCCGCCGACCCCATGGTGGCGCCGTTGTGGTGGAAGACGGTGCCGGCCGCGGTGTCCTGCGCGAACACCCCCAGGCCGTAGCCGACGGTCGCCTCCGGGGTGCGCATCTCGGCCAGCAGCTCGGCCGGCAGGAGCCTGCCGCCCATCAACGCGGAGAAGTAGGTGTGCAGGTCCCGGGTGGTCGAGATCATGTCCCCGCCGGCGCCGACCCAGGTCGGGTTCTGCCGGGTGACGTCGACCGTCCGCTCCCGCCCGGCGTCCTCGTAGCGGTAGTAGCCGTGGTTGTACGGCTCCGGGACCTCCGGCGAGGCGCCCGGCGCACGGGTGCCGGTCATGCCCAGCGGTCCCAGGACCAGCCGCTGCACCTCCTCGGCGAACGGACGGCCGGTGACCCGCTCGACCACCAGCCGGGCCAGCACGTAGTTGGTGTTCGCGTAGCTCCAGCCCGTCCCCGGCGCGAACCGGGCCGGCCTGGACAGCGACAACCGCACCAGCTCCTCGGGCAGATAGGTCCTGAACCGGTTGTCCACCCACTCCTTGCCCTGCCAGGGAACGCCGAGCACGACCGTCCCGTCCTCGTAGAGCTCGCCGGTGTGGTTGAAGATCCCGCTGGTGTGCTGCAGCAGCATCCGCACCGTGATCCGCCGGTCGAGCCCGAACTCGGGCAGGTAACCGGCGGCCGGGACGTCCAGGCCGATTCGGCCCTCGGCCACCAGCAGCAGCACCGAGGTGGCGACGAAGCTCTTGGTGCTGCTGCCGATCCGGAAGTGTCCGTTCGTCAGCGCCTCGGCGCTCCCGCCCAGCTCGCGGACGCCGGCACCGCCGACCCACTCGCCCCGCTCGTCGTTCACCCGGACCTGGACCCCGAGGAATCCGGACTCGATCAACTCATCGACCGCCGCCCGCAGTTGCGGACGATTCAGGACCTGACCGGAAAGATCGGTGGACATGGCTGCTCCTTCGCCTCGGTGGTGCCCGGTGCGGCGTCCTGCCGCTGCGACGAGCCTCCACCCTGCCCCGAGGTCAACCTCAACCGTGATCCGGCTCACAGTGTCACCGCTGCGGCGCGGTCCGGCTCAGCGCCTGCGTGAAGGCTGCCGTGTGACGGGCGATGTGCGCCGCGTCGGTGAGGTACAGGGCGTCGTGCCCGGCGGTGACGTGCTCGGCGAACGCCGCGGAGCCGGCCTCGGCCTGCCCGCGCATGTGACGTACCAGGTGCTCCAGGCGGTGCCGGGCCGTGTCGGCCAGTGCCGCGCGACCACCGTCGTCCAGCCCGTAGGCGTCCGCGAGGAGCCGCAGCCTGCGCACCTGCTCCCCGACGGGGAGGGTGAAGTCCTCGTTGCCCGGATCGGTCAGCGGCACGAACCGGTAGGCGGCGTAGGCGAGGTCCCAGACGCGCGGACCGGGATGGGCGGTGTCGAAGTCGATGAACGCGACCGGCCGCTCGTCGCGGAAGACGCAGTTGTACGGGGCGACGTCGCCGTGACAGATCACCTCGGCCGGCTCACGGGCGGGAAAGTACCACCGGGCGTCCGCCGCAGGCACGAAGCCGACGGTGGCGTCGTGGTACGCGCGCAGCATCACCGCCACGGCCCGCAGCGCCGCGTCCGACCGCACGTGGTCCGGCAGCGGGTAACCGGCGACGCGACCGGGGACGAAATCGAGGACCTCCCGGCCCTCGGCGTCGAAACCGTGCCCTCGCGGGGCACCGGCGAACCCCGCCTCCCCCAGGTGGTCCAGCAGGGCCTGGACCGTGCGACTCCACGGACCCGCGGGCCGCCGGACCGTCGAACCGACCCGCACGACGTGGTTGACGCCGCCGCCCGCCAGCGCGTCCCCGTCCGACCGCCGCGACGCCGTCATGCGGAGCCCCCGTGGCCGCCGCTGCGACCGGCAGGCCCCCGCTCCCGACTGCTGACCACCCGTCCACTCATGCCGTGCATCATGCACCACCTGCTGCTCGCCCCCGTCACCGGTGAACGCGACGGGGGCGAGGAACGAGCCGCTTCCGCCGGGGGCGCCCCGGGCCGGTCAGGCGTCGAGCACCTGGCCGTCGCGCTTGACGACCGGCCCCTGCGTCGACCACGGGAACTCGATCCAGTGGTCGGTCCGCTTCCACACGTACTCGCACTTCACGAGCGAGTGCGACTTCTCGTAGATGACGGCGGACCGCACCTCGGCGACGTGACCGAGGCAGAAGTCGTGCACCAGCTTCAGCGTCTTGCCCGTGTCGGCGACGTCGTCGGCGATCAGGACCTTCTTGGCGGTGAAGTCGATCGCTGCGGGGACGGGCGCCAGCATGACGGGCATCTCCAGGGTGGTGCCCACGCCCGTGTAGAACTCCACGTTCACGAGGTGGATGTTCTTGCAGTCCAGCGCGTACGCAAGACCGCCGGCCACGAACACACCGCCACGGGCGATGCTCAGGATGAGATCGGGCTCGTACCCGTCGTCGGCGATCGTCTGCGCGAGTTCGCGCACCACCCGACCGAATTCCTGGTAATCCAAGGTCTCGCGCACGTCAGTCACAGCGCCCAGTGTCCTCGGCCGCCGGCCGGGCGGGGAGCACCGGCACGCCGGGGAGCGGAAGCAGAACGAGCGCGCGTGCGACGAAAACCGGCCCCCACCGCGTTAGAGAGACATGGACCGCTCAACCACCCCGGACTTCCGGGAGTTCGCCGCGGCACGGGGGCAGCACCTGGTCAGGACCGCCTTCCTGCTGACGGGCGGCGACGCGTACCTCGCCGAGGACCTCGCCCAGGAGGCCCTCGGCAAGCTCTACGGGAAGTGGCGCCGCGTGGCGCGCCTGGACAACCCCGCAGGCTACGCCCAGACCGTCCTGGTCAACACCTTCCTGTCCCACCGCCGGCGCCGCAGCAGCACCGAGCACGTGACCGACACCTTCGCCGAGGCCGCGGTCGCCGACTCCGACCCCGCCCTGCGCCTGACCCTGTTGCGGGCGCTGGGCGAACTGCCCCCGCCGGACCGGGCCGTCCTCGTCCTGCGCTTCTGGGAGGACCGCAGCGTCGAGGACACGGCGCACGTCCTGCAGCTGAGCGCGGGCGCCGTACGGTCGCGCAGTTCCCGCGCCCTGACGCGGCTGCGTGCCGTGCTGGGCACGGAGTTGGACGACCTCGCCCGCTCCTGACCGAACCGCGTCCACCGCACCCACGAACGAGATGAGGAGTCACGGCATGTCCCCGGACGACACCTTCGCGCGCCTCCTGCGCGACGCCGCCGACCTGGCCCCCGCCCCGTCGGCGGCCGGCCTCGCCGACGGCGCCCGCCGGCACCACCGCCGGCACCGGCGCCGCCAGGCGGTGCTGACCGGCGGCGCGGCCCTCACCGCGGCCGCCGTCGTCGCCCTGGCCGTGTGGCACCCGGGCGCCGACGCGGGCACCGGCACCGCCACGGCACCCACCGCCGGGTGGCCCGAGCAGATCACCGCCCGGTTCATGACCGACACGCTCACCTCCGTCCTGCCGCCCGGCCGGATCGGCGCCACGAACGGCAACGGCGTCGGTGACGGGCCCGTCCCCGGCCTGCCGCCGTCCGCGTTCCTGCTCTACGACGACGGCAACGGCGCCGGCATGGTGAACCTGACCATCAACCGCGCCGCCCTGCCGATCACCGACGCCACCCGGGGCACCCAGTGCGTCGACCCGGTCGAGGCACCGAGCGAGGGCTGCGAGCGCACCGTCCTGCCCGACGGGGGCATCGTGGTGGTCGACAAACTGGCCCCCGACGCGCAGGCCCAGGTCACCAAGTGGCAGGCGACCTACACCGGCACCGACGGGCGCCAGGTGGGCATCTGGGAGGTCAACTCCACCAGCTTCGGGCCCCCGCTGTCCCGCCCCGCCCCACCGCTGACCAGCGCACAGCTCGTCGCCGCCGTCACCAGCAGCGCCTGGAACCCGGTCTTCGCCAACCCCGCCCCGACCGGGACCACGGGCACCGCACCCGCCGCGTCCGGACCGGCGCCCGCGCAGATCCTGGCCACCGCCACCACCCTGCTCCCGCCCGGCGCCGTCACGGACAGCGGCGCCGCGCAGCACACCCCGGGCCAGGCCCACCTCTCGCTCACCCTGGAAGGCCGGACCAGCATGCTCGCCGTCCACATCCAGCCCCGCCCGGGCGACAAGGCCGAAGCGGCCCGCGAACGCGAGGCGTTCGAGCAGGACACGTCGGGCACCCTCACGCACGCCCCGGACGGGTCGAGCGTGCTGGTACGGGAGACCGGCGCGACCAAGACCGGCGGAGGCCCGACACTGTGGTGGAGCGTGGAGGTCCTGCACCCGGACGGCACCCGCGTCCTCGCGACCGAATGGAACGGCACCAGCGAAGCCCAGGCACTCCCGGGCACCCCGGCCCTGACGGTCGACCAACTCAGGGCCATCGCCACCGCCCCCGCCTGGCGCCCCTGACCGGCCCCTGGATCACGAGGCAGCCTGTCAGCAGGCCGTCCGGCCCCGGCACGCCGGGGAACGGAATTGCCGGCCGTGACCCGGCGGCGGCGCGCCGGAGCGTGCCTGGCATCCTGGCCGCATGGACGCTGATGCCCTGACCCCGGTTCACCTCGACGCGGTGATGGACGGGTTGGCCGTGAACTCCGCCCTGCCGGCTCCCATGGTCCGGCGGATGTTCGGATGGCGGCGGGGCTGGGGACGGGTGGCGGGGCGCCCGGACCTCACGGAGGACATGATCGCGGAGATCATCGCGCTCGACGACGAATGGCTCCTGCACAGCCTGGCGCTCAACGACCGGCTGCCGGACCGGTTCCGTATCCAGCTGGCCGCCCATCGGGACAAGTCCGTGCGGTCCGCGCTCGTCAGCCGGGCAGCGACCGCACCGAGGGCGGTGCTGGAGCGGCTCATCGACGATCCGGAGCCCAAGGTGCGCGAGGAGCTCGCCAGGAACGACCACACGCCGTCCGACCTCCGGTTCCGTCTCGCCGCCGACCCCGACCCCGCGGTGCGCGCCGAGTTGGCGAAGCACTGGACACAGGCGCCGGAAGCGGTCCGCCGGATCCTGCTGACCGATCCGGCGGCCACGGTCCGCGCCGCGGCCTGCGCCACCTACTTCGCGTGCCTTCCGCATCCGGTACCGCCCGCAGACCTGGTGCCGGCACTGCTGGCGGACCCGGGGACCCGGGCGGGCGCGGTGGTCCACGCGGTTCTCGACGCGGACACGCTCCGGTCGCTCGCCGAGGACCCGGACGGCGAGGTGCGCGCCCAACTGGCCCGGCATCCCGATGTGCCGCCGAACGTGCGCGACGTCCTCGCCGTCGATCCGTCCTTGCGCGTCCGGGTGAACGTCTTCGCCCGGCCCGACACCCCGGAGCACGTGCGGGCGGAGATCCACGCCTCGGTCCACGAGCTTGCGCACGCGCTGGTCGACCCGGGCCCCGACGCCGACGATGACGCGCTCCTGCAGTGGTGCATGGACGCCTCCGCACCCATGGAACTGCGGATCCTGCGCCTGGACTGGGTCAGGGCCGATCCGCTGCCGCACGTCGATTCGCCCCATGTGGCCTTCCGGGTCTCAGCGGCTGCCGGCGGCAAGGCTCTTCCTGTCGATGCGGTGGCCCGACTGCTCGACGACGAGGAGGAGATCGTCCGGCTCGCCATGGCGTACGCCGCCCCGCACTTGGTCGACCTCGCGACGGCCGAGGCCATCGAGCGCCGCTACCGTAGACGGGACAAGTTCACGTTCTGGTGGGACAAGGCGGAGGTCCTGACGTTTCCCCCGGAAACCTTGCGCCGCTTCGCCACCGACCCCGAGCCCCGCCTCCGCTCCTTCGCGCCCCGCGACCCGGATCTGCCCCCGGAAGTCGCCCAGAAGCTGGCCACGGACCCCGACGTGCGAGTCCGCCGCGCGGTTGCGCAGCACCGCAACCTCCCGCTCTCCTCTCTGCTCCGCCTCCTCGCCGACTCCTCGGAGTTCGTCGCGGAGGCCGCTGCCGCGTCGCCGTTCGTTCCCGTCGAGCAGATGGACCGGCTGCTGACCCGAGCGGGTGTGTAGTCGTCAAGCGGCGAGTGCGTGTGTCCGGATCTCCGCTCAGGCCGTCGAATACCGACTGTCACCGGACAGGGGATACGCTCTGGCCCACGGCCATCGGTTGATCTTCGTCTGTCGCCACAACGCACGACGATCGAACGGTGGCCGCACCCGTGCCCGGCAGGTCACCGGTGTCGCCCTGGACGCGCGGCCGAGCGAGGCGGAGAGCGCCGGGATCGACGCCCGGTGCGAACCGGGCCGCGTCAACGGCCTGTAGCGGTACGGCCTGTAGCGGTACGGCCCGTAGCGGGACGGCCCGTCCCGGGCGGACGGCCCGTCCCTTCGCCGGCGGCTCAGCCCTCCGTCGGCCCGGCGTGCCGGCTCATGCCGCGCCGAGCAGGAGTGCGAGCGCGTCGGCCGTGCCGGGGTGCCGGCGGAGCAGGGCCGAGCCCGTCGGGGTGCCCGGTGCCGCCCAGGTGCCGTCGCAGCCGAGGAGGTCCGCGAGGGCGTCGCAGGTGCCGGGGTGCGTGGCGAGCAGGGCGGATCCCCGGCCGGCGGGTTCGATGCCGGGTGTGGCCGGTTCGGGCGCCGGCGCGCGCCACGGCGGGACCCAGGCGTCCAGGGCGGGGAGCCGGCCGGGGAAGAGGCGTCCGGCTTCTCGGGTCAGCAGGGGTGCCAGGTCGGCGCCGCCGGCGCGCAGGGTGGTGATGAGGGTGGGCAGCCAGGGCAGCAGGACCGGGTCGGGCAGTCGGGCGAAGGCGTTGGAGACGGCTTCGACGACGAGGTCGACCAGCCCCGGGACGGGCTCCAGCGCGTGCAGGAGCCCGCTGAGGTAGCGGGGGTAGGCGGGCAGCATGAGCGGGTTGCCGAGCAGTTCGGCGCAGCGTTCGCGCAGGTCATGGCGGGTGAGGTGGCCGAGGTGGACCTGTGCGGCCCACAGCAGGGCGACCTTCGACGGTTCCTCCGGGTGGGACTGTGCGACGGCCAGTTCGAGCTGGGTGCGGTCGCTGCCGAGCGAGAGCGCCAGGCTCTCCATGCCGAAGAGGAAGCCCAGGGTCGCCGCGACCTGACGCACCGTCGCCGCCTCGTCGGTGAAGGCCGTCGGCAGCAGGGTGCAGTAGTGCGCATACCCGGTCTTGGCGAACCGTTCGATCCATTCCGGGAGGACGGGTTCGCTGGTGCGGTAGAAGGCGAGCAGCTTCCGCACCCGGCGCAGTACTTCGGGCGCGCCGTCGACGCTGCGTTCGGTGGACAGCGCCTCCAGTGCCCGGGTGCCGAGTTCGTCGGCGAGCCGGCGACTGCCCAGGTAGCGGGTGGCGTCCTCGACGGTCCGCAGGACGACCGCGGCGTCGGCCTGCGGGGAGTTGGCGTCGCGGCGCAGTCGCTGTTCGAGGACCTGTTCGAGGCTGACACCTTCGTAGCCGAGCTGGATCAGGGCCCGTTGGTGGGTGCCGAGGGAGACGTCCCAGGATTCCTGTACCGAGGTCTCGCCGAGGGTGCGTTCGCCCATGATGGGGCGGGCGGCGTCGGGGATCAGGTGGCGCAGCATCCAGAGCACGTCGGAGCAGGGCCGCAGGTCGGGGTCGGACTTGAGGTCGAGCAGGGCCCGTTTGACGCCGCGGGCCTGGAGGTTCAGGCCGAGCGGGGCGAGGCGGTCGTGGACCTCGCGGGCGAGCGGTGGCAGTGATTCGTAGCCGACCTGGCCGATCCGGTCGCCGCCCATCATGATCTCGACGAGGCGGCGGACGTCGCGCCGGCCGGGGACGGTGTCCTTCTCGATGCAGGTGACCGCCGCGTCCTCGAAGTCGTACGGGGTGGGCTTGGCCCGGTCGCGCATCCCGGCGAGCAGGATGGCGGTCTCGTACACGGCGATGGCGTCGGCGGTGGAGGCGAGGTAGCCGTTGCCGCGGGCGGCGCGCACGATGTCGACGGACCAGCCGAGCAGTTCCTCCTGGTCGAGCCGGTCGAGGGCGGGCGGGCGTTGGAGGAACCGGGACAGCTGGTCGGTGGCGTCGGTGTCGGTCACCGGCGTGGGCGCGGCGGCCTTGCCTGCCCGGGCGGAGGTGGCTCCGGCCTTCGCGCCCGCCTTGGCACCGGCCTGGCCCTTCAGCCGGTAGGGCTGGGTGCGGGTGCGCTTGAGGTTCTTCGCCCACTGGGTCGCGGCGATGGACACGGAGCCGCGTTCGAGGCCGAACTGCGCCTCGATGGCGGAGTGGCTGGAGGGGATCAGGCCGTACTGCCACTCGGTGGCGGTGCGCGGGGTGACGGTGAAGGTGTCGGAGCCGTGGAGTCCGAACTCGGCGACGCGGCCGGCGGCGTGGAAGGCGCCGCAGACGTACACGCTGTCGGCCGGGTCGGCGCCGGTGGCGGCCAGGTGTTCGCGGATGCGGGTCCACATGTACCGTTCGCGGTCCTCGTCCACGCGGACGCGGTCCGGGTCGCCGGGTGCGAGCCGGCGGAACAGGCTGCCGATCAGGAACATGACCTGCCGGTAGGTGTCGTGGTCGGCGTCGCCGAGCGGCACCTCGACGTACTGGTGCCACCACTCCGACCAGTGCCGCACGTTGCCGTGGCGCAGGAGGTGCTTCTCCAGGTCGGCGAAGCGGGGTCGCAGGTCGCCGAGTTCGACGCCGACGGCGTCGCCGTGCAGCGCGGACTCCTCCTCGCCCGCGGCGGGTTCGGCCGGTGCGTCCGGCCGGGGCTGCCACTGGAAGACGTGGTCGCTGGACCGGTCGACGAGGATCAGGTCGACACCGGGCGTCTCCAGCGCGTAGGCGATGGCCTGGTACTCGGCGGAGGCCTCGGTGATCGGCGCGACGACGGACAGCGGCGCCCAGTCGGCGGGGAACCCGTCGATGCGGGTGGCGAACGCCTGGACCGCCACCGGCAGGCGGCAGTTGCGCAGTTCGGTGAGGACCGGCGTCATGTCCTCGCACAGCTCCAGGAACACCGTCCTGGGCTGCTTGGCGCGCAGCCGGCGGGCCATGGCGGTGGCGGAGGCGGGGGAGTGGTGGCAGACGGGGAAGATCTCCATCGGCTCGCGCAGGGCGCGGTCGACGTCGTCGACGAGGCCGTGCAGGATGCCGTCCAGGGCGCCGGGTCCTCCGGCGAACTCGACGGCGGCGTCGTGCAGTTGGGTGCGCAGGGCGGCGAAGGTGTCGGGTGCGGGGTGCCCGCCGCCGGCGGGCACCCGGGTGGTCGCGCCGCTCATGCGAGCGCCTTGAGGGTGTCGAGGCCGGCGTCGAGGAACTGCGGCCATTCGCCGCCCTCCTGCCGGCTGCGCGGGCCGACGACGCCGGTGAGGTACTTGGTGAGGATGGCCGAGTCCTCGGGGGTGCGGCGGGCGAGCGAGGCGACCAGGGAGGAGCCGAGGGCGCGGGCGGTGAGCGTGCGGTCGCCGAAGAAGTCGCTGTGCAGGACGGCGTCCTCCAGCACGCCGATCTGTTCGGCGGTGGAGAGCGCGGACTCCAGCCGCTCGTCGTCGCTGCCCGCCGTCGCGGCGACGTCGCGCAGGTCTCCGAAGCTGCGCAGGAGCACGTCCAGGAGGCTGGGCGGCACGTCCAGCTGCAGGTCGTGGCGGCGCAGCAGTTCCTCGGTGCGGAAGCGGACGATCTCCGCCTCGCTGGCCTTGTCGGTGACGACCGGGATCTGTACGAAGTTGAAGCGCCGCTTGAGCGCGGAGGAGAGGTCGTTGACGCCGCGGTCGCGGCTGTTGGCGGTGGCGATGACCGCGAAGGCGGGCTTGGCGAAGACGATGCCGTCCTCGCCGCCGAGTTCGGGCACCGAGACGTACTTCTCGGACAGGATGGAGATCAGGGCGTCCTGGACGTCGCTGGTGGAGCGGGTGAGTTCCTCGAAGCGGCCGATGGTGCCGGTCTCCATCGCCGTCATGATCGGGGAGGGGATCATCGACTCCCGGGACTGGCCCTTGGCGATCACCATGGACACGTTCCAGGAGTACTTGATGTGGTCCTCGGTGGTGCCCGCGGTGCCCTGGACGACCTGGGTCGAGTTGCGGCAGACGGCGGCGGCCAGCAGTTCGGCGAGCCAGCTCTTGCCGGTGCCGGGGTCGCCGATGAGCAGGAGACCGCGGTCGGAGGCGAGGGTGACGATCGCGCGTTCGACGACGCCGCGGTCGCCGAACCACTTCTGGGCGATCTCGCGGCCCGGGCCGTCGGACGAGTCGGAGCCGAGGACGAAGGTGCGGATCATCTTCGGGGACAGCCGCCAGGTGGACGGCTTCGGGTCGGTGTCGACCGACTCCAGGTAGTCCAGTTCGTCGGCGTACTTGGTCTCGGCGGGAGCGCGGAGCATGTCGGACATCGGGCGGGCGCCTTTCTGCGGCGGGGTCAGGGGAGGTGTGCGTCGGCGCGCGGGGCGCCGGGTCAGGTGAGGAAGGTCTTGAGCTCGTGGACGAGCTTGCCGATGTGGCCGGAGAGCACCGGGGTGCCCTGGTCCTTGAACCGTTCGCGGAACCACGGGTTGACGCTGCCGCGGCCCGAGCTGGTGACCGAGCCGACCGGGATGAACTTCGCCCCGGAGCGGTGCACGGCGGCCATCTGCTCGAACAGCTCGTCGCACTTCCACTCGTAGAAGTCGGATATCCATACGACGACGGTGTTGACCGGTTCGGCGATCTTGGGCCGGGCGAGCGCCATGGCGACGGTGCCGTCGGTGCCGCCGCCGAGCTGGGTGCGCAGCAGGGTCTCGAACGGGTCGTGGACCCAGGGGGTGAGGTCGACGGCGCGGGTGTCGTACGCCACCAGGTGGACGTCCACCTTGGGCAGGCCGGCGAAGATCGAGGCGAGGATGGTGCAGTTGACCATGGAGTCGACCATCGAGCCGGACTGGTCCACCACCACGATCAGCCGCTGGGGCGTGGTCTTGCGGGCGGTCCGCTTGTAGTGGAGCTGGTCGACGTACAGCCGCTCGTCGTCCGGGTTCCAGTTGGGCAGGTTCTTCCAGACCGTGCGCTTCAGGTCGAGGTTGCGGTAGACCCGCTTCGGCGGCACGGAGCGGTCGATCTCCCCGACCGTGGCCTTCTCGACCTGGGTGCGCAGCACCTCGGCGACCTCGTCGACGAAGCGGCGGATCAGCTTCTTGGCGTTGGCGAGCGCCACACCGTCGAGATTGCCCTTGTCGTGCAGCAACTGCTCGATCAGGGACATGCTCGGGGTGAGCCGGGAGGCGAGCTTGTGGTCGGCGAGGACCTCCCGCAGGCGCATCCGCTTGACCAGGTCGGCTTCGAGGCCGGCGAGTTCCGGGCCGATCACGGGGAGGAGCGTGGACAGGTCCGGGTTCCCCGAGCCCGTGCCGGCGCCCGTCCCGGTGGACGCGGCGCCCGCGCCGGTGCGGCGGCCGGCGCGCAGCTCGCCCGGCTGGCAGCCGAGCGCGCGCTCCAGCCACGCGGCGTCGGACTGCCAGCGGGACAGCTGACCCGCGCTCACCGCGCCGGAGCCGGTGGCGAAGGTGTTGAGGAGCACCTTGGAGTACAGGGCCGCGCGTCGGACCTCGGCGGCGCGGTCACGGCCGGCCGGGTCGGCCGGGCCGGTGTCCGGCGTCATCAGGCCCTCGATCTCCGCGGCCAGCCGGGGATGGCGCTGGACGAGGGAGTCGACGGAGACGCGCGGGTCCAACAGGCCCGCGGGCAGACCGATGTCCTCGACGACGGCCAGGCCGGCCGTCTCCAGGGCGGGCTGCTCCGCGGGGTCGAACAGGCGGGCCAGGAGGTGCCAGTACAGCACCTGACGGCGGTTCTCGGCGGAGTCCGCGGTGGGTGGGCTGCTGAGCCCCGACAGGGGGGTGCCGTGGGGATCCGGGATGGGGCTGCCGTGGGGATCCGGAACGGGGGTGCCCTCGGGCGCCGGGGTGGGTGCGGTCATCGGTTCGGTCACTTCCGCAGCAGCTTCCCGGCGCGTTCGCGCAGCACGGCCACGGTGTCGGTGGCGGCCGCCTCGGCCTTGGCGCCGGCCTTGTCGGTGGTCCCGCCCGCCCACGCGCCGGCGTGCACGCCCACCGTCCGGCGCTTGACCGTGGTTTCCACGGCGAGCGGCTGGAGGGCGAAGGCCCCGGCGTCCCAGCGCAGCAGGCCGATGCACGCGGTGGACGCGGCCACGGCCTGGGGCGTGAGCGGCGAGGCCGCCGGGATCCGGCCGGTGTCGACGGTCAGCGGGTGGCCGGCCAGGGTGAACGTCAGCACGCCGTCGTCCTCGTGGGCGGTGTAGCCCTCCACGAGGACGGGTGCGGCCAGCCGGACGGGGTGCCGCTCCAGTGGCGCGAGCGGCGCGTCGAGGGCGGTGGGCAGGACGGCTCGGGCGGTCGCGAACGGGTCGGCCGGGGCTGCGGGTTGCGCGCACTCGTCACGCCACAGCAGGTCGCCCTCGGCGGTGACCGGCAGGTCCGTCACCGTCATCGCGCGGCCGTCGCCGGCCGCGGCGAGGAGGGACAGCCGCGGCCGGAGCAGCTGCCAGATCCCGGCGCCGACGACGCTGTCCGGCTTCGGGGCCGACACGGAGGCCCGGACCAGTCGCGGCGCGGAGCCGTCGGCGGGCTCCAACACCGCGAGGACCTGGGCCTGCGCGGCGGTCGCGTGCTCCTGCAGGTCGACGCCGAGCGGCAGCAGTCGGCCGGTGACCGTCCCGGTGCTCGGCGCGGCGGTCATGCCGGGGTGCGTCAGGAGCAGGGCCCGCGACCACAGGTCCGCCCACCGGCGCACCGGCACGCGTTCCAGACCGGCCCCGGGACAGCAGGCGGCGAGTTCACCGGCGAACCCGTCGAGCAGGACCGCCAGTCGGCGCAGGTCCGGATCCGGGAGCATCGCGGTGACGACCTGCGCCGAGCCGGCCACCAGGTCGTGGTCCATGCCGTGCCAGCCCGCGCGGGCCAGGTCGGCGAGCCAGGCCCGGGCCGCGGACAGCAGGTTCGGTGTGTCCTGGGTGGCGGGGGCGGGGGCGGTCCACGCGGCGGTGGTGCGGCCGGTCGCCTCGGCGACGACCTGCCGGAGCGCGTCGTGCGCGGCGCCGAGCAGCGCGGTACGGGCCGCGGCCAGGGCGAGCAGGTGCTCCTCGTCCGCGGCACCGGCGGCCGCCTTCTCGGCGGCCGCGGCGACGGTGGCGGCGAGCGGGGAGGCCGCGACGGCACCGGCGAGATCGGCGAGCGCCCGGGCCTGGGCGGGCTGCGGGCGGAGCAGACCGTCCGTCAGCACCCGGTCGAAGGCGTCGACGACGGCGAGGGCCTCGTCGAGACCGGCGACCGGCGAGGAGAGGACGTCGGTGCGCATCACGCCACCGCCCGCGTCGTCGGGAACCAGTGCAGGTCGGGCAGCGGAGCGGTCACCGGGGCGTGCTCCAGGTACTCCAGGTGGTTCAGGAACCGGGCGAACACCGCGGCAGCCGGGGACGCGGCGGCCTTGGCCGGGCGGGCGGCGGTCATCGTGCCGCCGATGTCCCGGGCGCTGGGGCTCTGCGCGCCGGTGTCCACCCGCAGGTAGCGGGCGACGCGCTCGCCGCCGAACTGCTCGACGGCCTCGGTGATCAGGGCGTCCAGGTGCTTGCAGTAGCTGCCCCTGGCACCGCCGCAGGGCCGGTTGTTGTTGGTGCTGCACGCGAACTCGAAGGTGCCGGCCGCGATGGCCGACACGTAGACCCGGCCGATGTCCGAGCCGCTGGAGACGACGCCCTGCAGGCGTCCGTCGGCCAGCTCCACGAACGGGACCTTGGCGAGCTTGCGCGGCCGGACGGGCGGGACCACCCGGGCCGTACTCGCATTCTCCCAGGCAGGCGAAAGCACACCATCTCCTCAGGATTCGGGGGAACGTACGCCGCAACGGCGGCGCTTGTGGTGATGAACGTAGTGGTGGCCACTGACACCGACGGTCGTCACCGGGCCCGGCGGTCGTGACCCTCTGACTGACGCCCTGTCGGGGCGGGTCAACGGCCGTTGCTGCGCACCCCGTTGACGGCGCCCCGGTGCGGCATGTGAAATGGCACATGTCACTGGTTCGCGGGTCGAGGTCCGCGGACCGGGGGTCACGTCCGCCGTGCGGCCGCGCCGCCCGATTGGAACGTTCAAACGCCCCGCCCGGCGACACGTGACCGGCCCGCCGCCCCCCACGGCACCGCGCGACGCCACATGACACCCCCACACACCCCCACACCCCCCACAGGAGCGCACGTGCGCCTGCTCCCGCACCGCCTCGCGGCACCCCTGCTCGCGCTGGCACTCGCCACGACCGGCCTCGGAACCCTCGCCCTCGGCACGGCCGCCCCGGCCGCCGCCCTGGGCAACGGCAACGCCCTCACCCCGCCCATGGGGTGGAACTCGTGGAACTCCCTCGGCACCGAGGTCACCGAGGAACAGGTCGTCCAGACGATCGACTTCATGGCCGCCAACGGCCTGGTCGCCGCCGGCTACGACACCGTCACCATCGACGACGGCTGGTCGCTCTGGCACCGGGACGGCCAGAGCACCGACTTCGTCCGGACCCCGAGCGGATCGATGCAGCTCTACGACGCCGCCGGGAACCCGGTGAGCGGCACCGACGGCACCGGCAACGACCCGACCTCCGGCCACCTCGTCCCGCGCCCCGACCACTTCCCCTCGCAGACCGTCGACGGCCGGACCGTCAACGGCATCCAGTACCTGGCCCGGTACGCGCACACCAAGGGCCTGAAGTTCGGCCTCTACGCCACCGACACCTACGAGACCTGCCAGATGCACCCCGGCAGCCTCGGCCACGAGACCACCGACGCCGCCGACTTCGTCGCCTGGGGCGTCGACTTCGTCAAGTACGACGACTGCCCCTACGGCCCGCCGATCACCGGCCCGGACGGCCACGACTACGGCACCCAGGGCATCGGCAAGGAACTCACCCGCTCCGTCTACACCCGCGTGCAGACCTTCCAGCACGCCCTCGACGCCGCCTCCGCCGCCCAGGGCCGCCCGAAGGTCACCCTCAGCGTCTCCGCCCAGCCCGCCCACACCGGCGTGCCCCACCTCCTCGACCCGGCCGACCCGGCCCGCACCGACCCCGTCGTCCTCAGCGCCGGGACGGCGCCGTTCACCGCGCCGGGCTACGCCCCGACGGGCGTGTGGTGCGGGCAGGTGGCCAACCTGTGCCGGATCGGCGGGGACCGCGACAGCGAACTCGACGGCGTGCTGTGGAACGGGCAGCTGCGCACCGCCCTGCAGTACCCCGGCAACGTGCGCCCGGGCAGCTGGAACGACCTCGACATGATGTTCACCGGCTGGAACGACGTGTACGGCCTCTACGGCACCACCGACACCTGCACCTGCCACAAGCCGTTCACCGACGACGAGTCGCGCACCGAGACCTCCGTCCTGTCGATGCTCGCCGCCCCGCTGATCTCCGGCGCCGACCTGCGCACCGCCGCTCAGTCGCAGCACAGCGCGAACGGTGCCACCTGGTCCACCGGGATCGGCGCGTCGAGCCTGGCGGTCCTCAAGAACGCCGATGTCATCGCCGTCGACCAGGACGCGCTCGCCAAGCCCGCGACGCTGGTCGGCGCCGCGCCGACGGACCCCAGGGCACCGGTCGTGCTCAAGCGGCAGCTGGCGAACGGGGACACCGCCGTGCTGCTGGTCAACCAGGACCCGGACAACTGGCGGACGATCGGCAGCGACCTGACCGCGCTGGGGCTGACCGGCGCGTTCACGTCCAAGGAACTGTGGACCGGCACAACCGGTACGGTCGCGGCCGGCGGCACCGTCGGCGGCGCCTGGGTGGCCCCGCACGGCGTCGCGATGTTCCGGCTCACGCCGAAGGCCGGCACCGTGCCGGCGGCGGTCGTGGGTGACGGGAAGTACCACGCGCTGGGCGCGGGCGGCACCGCAGGCCTGGTCCTGGAGGTCGCCGGTACGTGCAGCTCGCCGCTCACCTCCCCCGCCGACGTCAACACCTGGTGGCCCACGCACACCTCCGAGCAGTGGACCTTCACGGCCAACCCCGACGGCACCGTGCGGATCAGCGACAACTGCGACACGGCCACCCACGCCCACACCGTGCTGTCGGCGGGCACCGCGGCCGGCAACAGCGCCTACCTGCTGGACTACACGCCGGGCAACGCGTGGCAGGAGTGGCGGGTCGGCGGGAACGCCGCGACCGGCGCGCTCACCATCACCAACGTCGCGACCGGCCTCGCGCTCGGCGCCGTCGGCGGCACGGCCGGCTCGACGGTGACCACCGAGGCCGTGAACGGCGCGGCCCCCGGGCAGAGTTGGAGCGTCCTGTCGTGATCGTGTAGTTCCTCCCAGCCAGGTCGTGAGGGCGGCCCCGGGCCCACCGGATGCCGCCCTCCTACCGAGGTCCCGCGCGCCGTTCCCGGGGCGCGGGACCTCTCGCATGCCTGCCGCATGCCTGCCGCACGCCGGCCGCACGCCGGCCCAGCCGGCCCACGGCTTCCGCAGGGCAGGGCCTTCGGCGTCGGGCCCCGTCCCGACCGCCCACCCTGCCCCGCAGCCGTACGACGCTGCCCCGGTCACCCCGGTTCACCCTGCCGGGGTGGCCGGATGCCCGTCGGGGCCGGCTCGCCGTTCTCAGCAGAACGCGTCGGCGTGGCGGACGGCCCACTCGGCGAACCGCCGCGGGGCCCGGCCGAGGACCCGTTCGACGTCCGGGCTGACGCGCAGCTCGGACGGGTCGGGAGAACCGAGGATGTCCAGGGTGTCGTCGGCGAGTTCCGCCGGCATGCTGTGGACCATCGCCGCCTTGGCCTCGTCGCGGGTGAGTTCGTGGAACCGTACCGGCGAGCCCAGCGCGGCGGCGATGGCCGCCGTCTGCCCGCGCGGCGTGATCACCTCCGGGCCGGTCAGCTCGTACACGCCGCCGCTGTGCCGGTCGTCCAGCAGGCAGGCGGCCGCGACCTCGGCGATGTCCGCCGGGTCGATGATCGGCACGCCGGTGTCGCCGAAGGGCGCGGCAACGGTCCGCCGGTCGCGGACGGACCCTGCCCACCACAGGGCGTTGGAGGCGAAGCCTCCTGGCCGCAGGACCGCCCATTGCGTCCCGGACTGCCGCACGGCGTCCTCCAGTTCGCGCATCGCGATCCGGGTCGGACCGAAGGGCCTGGTCGACACGCCCTGGGTGGAGAGCAGGACGACCCGTCGGACCCCGCTCGCAGCGGCGCGCCGGATGATGCCGGCCGGATCGGCTCCGGCGGCGTGCAGGTCTCCGGAGAGCAGCAGGAACAGTGCCTCCGCCCCGGCCAGTGCGGGTTCGAGGCCGGCGGGTTCGGCCAGGTCGGCGGCGAAGTGGCGTACGCCGTCCGGTACTTGGGCGGCGTGCCGGGACACTGCCGTCACCTCCCGGCCCGCGTCCGCCAGCGCCCGTACCAGCGGCCGGCCCACGTTTCCGGTCGCCCCGGTCACCACGATCATGATCAGCTCCCTTGCCTGATGTCCTCGGTGTTCTCGGTGTCGTCGACGCGCTCCGTGTGCTCCGTGTGCTCCGTGCGCTCGACGCGGTCGATGGCGATGACAGTAGGAGCCAGGCTTACATTTCGTAAGGACATACCTTTAGGTAAGCTCATGACATGACGGAAGGTGTGCAGTTCGGGCGGCCCGCTCCGGTGAAGCGCTATGAGGTGTTTCACACCGACTGCCCCGCACGGGCCGTGGTCGACCACGTGACCAGCCGGTGGGGTGTCTGGGTGCTGATCGCCCTGCGGAACGACGACCTGCGGTTCCACGAACTCCGCGAGAGCATCCGGGGCGTCAGCGAGAAGATGCTCTCCCAGACCCTGCGCGCCCTGGTCCAGGACGGCCTGGTCCGGCGGGAGGTCGAGCCGACCACGCCGCCCCAGGTCACCTACGGGCTCACGGAGTTCGGCCGGGAGCTCGGCGAGCCCCTGACCGACCTGTTCGACCGGATCACCCGCCGCCTGTCCCCGCCCGACGCCCGCTGACGCCACCCCGCCCTGGGCTTCCCGACGGGCCGCCGGCCACCGGCTGCCGGGCCACTGCGGACGTCCTTCCCGCCCTTGTCCGCGTCGTCTGCTGTCCCGGGTGCTGCCCGGCGTCAGGCGTGTCGGTCGGTCAGATGACTGATGTGGGCCGCGCACGGCGTCCGGGAGGGCCGTGCGGGCCGGGGTTCCCGGCAGCGGGGCCGTGACGTCGTAAGACCGCGGGCCCCACCAGGAGGATCTCC